>NZ_JBAXHI010000063.1:0-13064 GCF_037138995.1 Candidatus Chlorohelix sp.
GGGACAAAAAAAGGGCTAGGGGGATTAGCCCTAACCTTTTGGGATTGCCTTTAGCTGGCGCTGGCTTGTTCGCTCAGCGCCTTGCTCAAATAAGCGGCATATTGCTCATTTGTGATAGCGCCATAGCGGATAATTTGCCTGTTCTTTGCGGGGAAGTGGGAGGTTTTTGTTTGGGGTGGCGCATCTTATCGCAACCCAGAGGTTGCTCCTACAAAGCCCGAACCCTGTACGAGCGACATCTGGGTCGCGATTTCTCGCCCTTTTATTTATTTGTTTACTTGATATTTACCATAATTTAATTAGATAATTTAATCAATTCGCTCTATAATATTTAAGGATTGTAAAATGTATGTGCTATAAAGAGATTATAAAGGTTACAGTGGGCTAGAGTCTGAAAAGCATCAGTGGTGCTGGGCGCATTTAATTCGGGATTTCAGGCGAATGAGTGAGCGAGCAGGAGGAATATGGGGCGAAGAGGCTTTGGAGTTAAGTGGGTAGGTATTTGAGGAATGGCGGGAGTATCGCGAAAGTGAAGGGGAAATGAGCCTGGCGGAGTTGAAAGCAGCCTTGGGGTCAATTAGAGCTGACTTCAAACAACTCTTAAAAGAAGGAGAAACGCACCCTGATAGGGCGGTAAAGAGTTTGAGCAAAGAGCTAAACAAAGCCGAGGCTAGTTTGTGGGTATTTAGTGAGGTGGTTGGGGTGGAACCGACCAATAATGCCGCCGAGAGAGCTTTGCGACCTGCGGTAATTTGGCGAAAGACCTGTTTTGGGTCTCAGAGTGAAGGTGGGTTGCGGTTTGTGGAGCGGATGTTGACGGTGGCAGCCTCCCTCAAGCAGCAAGGGCGAGATTTGATTGAATTTATAACTCAGGCTCTTCGGGCCAAATGGTTTGGTCTGCCTGTTCCTAGTTTAGTCCAAGCTTGTGCCTAGCAATAGCCCCGTGAACGGTTACTCCGAATATCTATCGGTTTATAAAACTTTACAAAATCAATCAACCTTCATCTTCCTCAGTCGGGATAGTGGTGTCGTTGTCAATAACATTATCATTCGTAGTAGCAACTAGATTATCAGAGTCAGAAGTATCAGTAACGTGATTAACTCCAGCTATAATCCAGCCTACACCCTTATTGGGAAAGTGATCCAACTGATTCTGCACTTGGCTGCCCACACTGGCATTGACCGAAGCGTCTAAGGGTCCTAAGTTCTCTAAATCATCAGTTCCCCCGAACTGTCTATCTATCTTATGGTCAAGTTGCTGATTTTTTTCTAGGGTTTCGTTTGTTTCTTTTTCGTACAAGGCTCTTAAATTGTTGTTACGTGGCAATTGCTCATTTATAGTCAGATTTTGACCATTTTCTATACTTTCATTATAGTAACCCACCTTTTTTTGAGCTTCGGCTTTTTGATAGTCCGTCCATGCCTGTTTGTCCTTTACGTTCAAAACAAAAGCGGCAAAGCTCTCTTCATTTTTTCTTAGGTTAGCTTTTTCTTTTTCTTCCTCTGTTGGTTCATCCATACTGAACACTACTTCGTCTCTATCGGCATCAGTTATTATGGTAGGGTTTGCTTTGTCCTGCTCTTCGGCTTGCCAAATTTGAAAGTTTGCCCGGATTTTATCCGGGTCTTCAAAAGTATTATTAATATTGTCCAAAATACGTTTCTGAAAAGCGGGATGAACACCTGCTTCTTCTAGGGAGGCAATAAATTTTTGCTTTAGTTGTGTACCTGTATTAGCATCTCCAGGGATTTGCAACTTTTCTTCTTCACTGAAGCAAGAATCATCTTTATCCTCATCCGACTGTTCATAACGTTTCTTCATTTTTATCCTCTGAGTATGGCTGCTATTAACATAAATATACCAAGTACCAGATCCAGTGGTAGGGTAATACACCAAAGCAAAAGTATCCCTATACCCAAGAAAAACGAAGCCAGGATTGAACGTGGTATAACTTCAAATGCGATTGGTACTGTCATAGGTGGCTGTCCACTGAGTTGTATCTGTATCGGAATAATCTGATGACCAGGCGGGCGCAGTGATCTTACATACCCGCTAGTGATAAAAACTCTTTCCCAGATAGTGGTTTGTAGTGAAAAAGAATAATTTAAAGTTTGACCACCAAAAGAGGCAGTTGGAGCTAAGATGGTGCTAAAAGAAAAGCCTTCCTGCCCAGGATTTTGTACCGTAACAGTGGTGTAACCACCCTGCCCATTACCGTCGCGGCCCATATTTAAAAGTGTTAAAGTTCCGGTGATTATATCGCCTGTGCGTATTGTTGACTGATAATTCAACTTTGCCTGAATAG
Organism: Candidatus Chlorohelix sp.; assembly: GCF_037138995.1. Taxonomy (NCBI): domain Bacteria; kingdom Bacillati; phylum Chloroflexota; class Chloroflexia; order Candidatus Chloroheliales; family Candidatus Chloroheliaceae; genus Candidatus Chlorohelix; species Candidatus Chlorohelix sp. Next base: position 2,307 of record NZ_JBAXHI010000063.1, read on the forward strand.
ACGAAGTTGGTAAATTCGTGTCGCAGTTGCGCAGAAATATCTCTACCACTTCATTTTGATAAAGCTTATTCATATGGGCATCACTACCAATATACTGATTCTGCTGCAAGGATTTTGAGGACATTATAGCTTGCTGTTTCAGACGTTCGTTGCGTAATCCGTACTCAAACCATCGAGCAAGTTCACCAGAGGAAAGATGATGGGGAATCTCGTTCCAATGGCAACGATCTACCGCTGCGATAAAATCTCCCAGTGTCGAGGCTTGTTCGGGTGGGGCAGTAAACTCAAATGGCGCTCTGGCTTTGATGTTGTATTGCTGTGGTAAACTGGCGACCTCCGGCAGTGGTGTGGCAGGTGGCGGAGTGCTGGTAGGTAATTGCTTATTATAATCGGCACGTAGCGCAGGATCCAGCAAAATTCTTTCGGCTTCCTGTAAATACGCCAGCTTACGATTTGCATCATCCTGATCCTCTGGAAAGGGGGAGGTTTGTTGCTCTTGAAGCTGTTGGCGGGTATGTGCAATGCGTTGGCGAATGAAGTGTTCGCTGGCATCACGTTCTGCCTCGATAAGTTCATAGTAGTTACAAGCCGGATTAGATGTAGCTGAGAGTGGCTGCGCTATTGCTTCTGGTGGTGTTTCTACACCAACTATAGAGGCGCGGATAGAGTCTCCATTCTTTCTGATTTTATCTTGCAGCTCTGTGCGAACATTCGCCAAATTTTTGCTACAATATTCTTCTATCATCTTTTGCGCTTCTTGTGTTTCAGGATCTATATAACTAAAATTGGTTATTGACCTCCATTCGTCAGGGGGGTTGTTTTTATATAACTTATCCCTAAGCTTATTGGAAGCTGCCAACCCGATTCCCTTGATTATTCCCAATGTTAAATAGCAAACTATGACCGCCACTAACGAGAAAGCACCTGGAGAATAAGTATAATAAGAATAATGGGGGTGTACAGCTGTATTAAGAGATGCGGTTGCTACCCCAACCACTATCATAGGAAACAAAAAGCCTAGCCATGTTGGAATTGCCAGAGTAGCCATGTTTCCTATGCTGAAAAGCGTATATGCAAGCAATCCAAAGAGTAAACTACCGGGTATTTCGAGCCATTTATAATTTACCATGTCAAAAATCGCAGCGCTTACACCAACAATGACTGCTAAGACCATGCCTATTACCAAGTTAGCCCAGCCAAAAGTTAATCCCCAGCGTTTTATGGCGTAGTTAGGGCTATATTTTTCCGGTACTATTTGAACCGAAATTGAAAAGGGATAATTACCAGAAGGTGTTTCCAACAAAAGTTTGAAATCATTGTAGCGGCTGTTATAGCTCAACTTTGAGCTATCTATTTCAATCATCAAAACAGTATCGCCCTCAATAGCAATACTATCCAAACCTCGTACCGAACCGTCTGCATAGCCTAAACGAACTGGACGTTGCGTATTGGTACTCCGAAGAGTACCGTAGAAATAACCACGTCCCTGCCGAGCAATTTTCAGCAAGCGGTAAAATGGTTGGCGTGTGCGATCTAATGGGCCTAAATTCAGCGCTCCAGTCGGTTGAAACTCTCCTTCTAATCCCATAGCCAATAATGGTTGGGGATGAGGTAACATTGGATTAAGCACATGAATAACTTGCTCCAATAATATCCGGCTACTGGAACGGGAATTTCGAATGAGGTCAGCCACGTTGCGGGCTATGATTCCATCTACCTGTTGCAGCCACTCTACTAGGATACTACCTCCTGGGCTTCGCAAGAGATAAACGGCTTCTTGTGCAGTGCTATCTGCCAAAACCGAAATTTCTTGAGCGGATGAAGCATAGCGACCTGATCCTAGAACTAGAAGAGGCTTACAATTGAGAGTACGGAGTGGTGCATGCTCCATTACTAGCCACCAATAAAAACGGTGAAGGGTAAAACTCCAGTCATTATTGCACTGCCCGACGATTTCTAGGAAACGCTTGCGTGCTATTGCATCTGCTACCCCATAACGTAGCCACCCATCCATGTTACCATTACTGCACGCCTGTAAAGCATCTTCCCAACTTTCGGGAGCCATTTGCACCAAATCTACTAGGTCAGCGGCACTGTGTATGCCAAGTTGCAAATTACCTATACTGGCTTTAGCCAACGTTTGATTGTATTGTTCGCGTTGTTTAGGGTCTAACAGTTTTGGCAACAACTGATCCAAAAAACGAATCTTTTCCCTAGCACGTTGCGCAGTCAGGGCATCCACACTTTCGGCAGTTTGGTTTAGAGTTGCGTAAATGCGGCTGTAAGCAGTTTTTATTTCTTCTGCACTGGCAGAAGGATTCACACTTAGAATCTCGTAGTAATTACGGGCATGCTCCATCTGGTCGAGTAGCTTGCGCCCGTCTATGTGCTGGAAGTTATCACCATAACGATGCACGGCTTGCCCGACCCCGGTTTCATGTAAACCGCCTAAGCCGGACTGGTTAAGACCGCCCAAATAACCTTGCCCATTGGAAGGTTCCTCAGGTAGCGGATAGGTTGTATTCATTTATGAAAGGCTTCCTCTCCAAAAATAACTATGAATCCCAGCCCATTTGTTTTCTGATATGCTGGTGATACGCTTCCAAAGAACCATACTCCTTGTTTATACGGCGCGTATTTTCCTCTATCGCGTCTAATTCTTTATTCCAGGCTGAACCCCAGCCCTCATCAAAGCGGGGTATAGGGTGTTCTGATGGGTCGAAGCCAGAGTCGTCCCAATCTCCCTTCGGTGACACACCATAATCGTTCGAGGGTTCAGGATCCGTTTCCAACTTCTCGTCTTCTGTTATTTCCTGCTCTAACGGTTGGTCTGAAATCTGGTCGTCTTGATCTTCCTGCAAATCCATAGAACTCTCCTTTTACAATTATTTGGGAGCTGAAGACTCTTTCTGAGTACTAAATTCCACCATCAAGATTTCGAAAGCACGCGCGTGATAGTCTGACAATAACGTTTTTACTTTTAAAGCATCTTGCGGGTTGTCTTCCAAGTAAAGCGCACCCATATAAGCTTGAGCGCAATAGCTACTATTCAATTGGAGCATACTAGATGGTTCGGTCAAGTTATAACCCATCTGTGCAGTTACTCGTTTGATAGCTTTCCCATACTCAGGCCAAACTGAGCTAGGCAAACCGTCCGGTTGGGTGCTTTTAACAGCTTTTGCAAAAGCGATCATAAACTCCTGACGGGCAAATTTTGGCAAAGATTTGATCAAAGCCTGAAAAAGACAGTGTCTGGAAGCATTCCAAACGGAACAATGCGTGCAGGTTGGATAAGGCGCAACCCCCGATTTACCGGGTGTGGTTTTGGGTTGGGGTGCTGCTGGAACAAAAGGTAGGTAACTGCCAAAACTGTGGTCGGGTAGCTTCGTGGCTGTCAAGCTACGAATACCTGAGTCATCAATAATTGCCAATTTGTTCAAATCATCTATAAGATTGGGCACACCTAGATGAACCGGTCCGAAGGCGCTACCCACCAGCAAATGTCCGGTTTGAAGGTTACGAGCATAATCAGTTTGACGTTCATCCAGATTGAGCAACTGACTGTACAATTGGAAACTGTCGGGGTCCTCCAACCGATGCATCAATTTCAAATTGCTATTGCCAATAGCTCCTTGAATAAGATTTACCGGCATCTGTTCGGCTATGATAATGCCTTCGCCAAAGCCCCGTACTTCTGCCAATAGGTTACTGAAGTCTTCACCCGCTGCTCCTTGGGGACTAGCATGGTCCTGGTTAGCCTGGTTATGCCGAGCCATTACCCGGTGCGCTTCTTCAACTAACGTTACATGCAACTGTTCAGGACGATGGTGTTCAATATACTCGCTGACCAGAACTAGCAGCATACCCATAATCAAGGCTGTATCCTGAGGGGAACCAACCCGTCCTATTTCCATTATCACCGGACGTTTCATCATATCTCCGATCTCTATCGAAGACCGTTCCACATTAACCACGCTCCCGGCAGTAGCTATCAGATCGCGTATGCGAATTTCCGTGGCTTGCTCAATACTGCTCTGGGTTTCTTTGCCGTATTGAAGAGAAGCAGTTTCATTTTGTAAAGCAGCGTAAAACTCCGTAAAGTTCGGGGCAGGTGGGCTGTCCGGACCTCCCTTGCCTGTTTCAATATTCCAGCCCTTGTTCTCGTAACACTTGCGTAGCGCTGCCCGGTAAATGGCAGGAAGTGGGTCCCACATTGTAAAAGCGGCATTAAAGCAGCGCATCAGACGACTAATATGCTGTTTCAATAAGACCTTGTCTCCTACTGCAAAGGGATTGAAGCGGAATGGTGCAGTAGTTTCATCTCCCAAGGTAAAAACCAATAGATCGAGACAAATAGGTCGACGTTGCACCTCATTCCCAAAATAAAATGCAAACTGCTCATTACTCAAGCCATCCAGATTAGCTAGGCTGCGGTAATCCGGTTTGTCAATTGGATAAATCACCAAGAAGGGAATACGATATTTAAGCCAGAGTTGGGATAGCAGATAAAGACAGGTATTGGTTTTGCCGCTGCCGGTTGTGCCAGAAATCAGAGTGTGGCGAGCAAACTGACTCCAGGGCAGTCCAAAATCTTCGCCTGTGGACTGACCACGGTGAATAATGTTGCCCAATTTTACACTGTTTTCAATGAGAGAAGACCCCTCTTGCTTTGTCTGTTCATAGCGTGGGGCTACAAACGGCTCATCTTTCACTACTACACCAGCCATAAACCCGCTGGCAGGTGGAACAGGTAGCCGAAAAGCGCCGCAGGCTTCTGTGGCAGTAACAATGTAGCGCAACCGCTCCAGACCAGGCGCTGAAAGGGTAGCCCCCCAAGGGTACTGTTCAAGATAGCGCAAGTTATTGAGTGCAATAGCATGATCGTTGGTTTTTACCGGGTCGAACAACTGCCACTGGGTGGGGTAGTCATTTACAGTATTGTTCATACACTCGGAACCGAGTGCTTCCGCTACCGCAGCAGGTGCGCTTTTTTCACCGGCAATTTGGATTTTCAGCAAGAAAGTATGGTTTTGTTCTTTTACTAGTTGCGTGTAAACCCAACGTCCTACCCTAGAGCGAAAGACCAGATAAGCGTTATCGGTGGTAGCTCTTATTCTGTCTTCTCGCTCTAGCACCCTTGTCATGTCATCAAAACGCTGGGCTGCGCCGTTGAGATAAAGGATTTCATCGGCGTAGAGTGAGGTAGGACGCAAACAAATACTTACCACAGTTCGCTCTTTTTGAGTCGCAAGAGCTTCAAAAAATCGGCTCATCGCACTGAAATCCAGCGATGGAACCAAAGGATGAACAATGTAATCACCCACCTCCTCCCGCCGTCCTAACCCCATAGCGCTGGTGCGAATCGGTAAGTCCTCAAACTTGCGAATTTCCAACAATGTTCCTGGCTCTTTGAGGGCTGCGTACCAGTTAGCGTCCCCAAAAATTTCAAGAAAAGAAGCTTTGTCTGTCAGGGGTTTGAGAGGATAATTAAAAGGATCCTCAAGAGGGAAATTAGCAGAAAATTTAGCCCACAAGCGCAAAGAGACATCTCTAGCAGTCTTATAATCCGGGTCAAAAACTTTACAAACAAAGGCTATCCGTATTTTCCCCAGTTTGCCGGGAATAGTACTCGGTTGTTGGATAAAACGTAACTCGTAAGTAGCTTGTTTCTCGCGAAAGGTGGAAATATCATAGATGAAACGAATTTGCCGTTTTACAACTTTTCCAATTCTGGAGTCGGCAAAGTCGTTACCACGAAAGCTAGGAATAAAAGGAACTTCGGCTGCCCAAAAAATATGCCAGCCATCAAAGGGTTGGTGTTGTACTCCTTTTTTATCGGCATAACCTGTTTCTATATAGGCAGCTTGTTTTACTTCGTATAGGTAAGGTGTGCTGAGCATCTCTTTTATTCCGCCTACTATGTAATAGTTTTGATTAGCCGCATTTGTATCAAGACAGGCGTGCCTCTAGATATTCGATTACTTCCCGTATTTCACTTTCAATTGTCCACTCTTCCGGGTCTAGCAAGGTACACTCGATATTTGCCGACTGATTTTGTCCCTCTACCAGCACTTTTTGTAGAATAGGTGGAACTGCCGGGTAATCGGAGCCACATAACAAGCATACATAAGCTTGTCGCCCAGAAGAACGTAATTTGAAGTTTACTTCCACCAACCTTTTACCGGTGAGCATGCCGTTTGGACTGCGTTCCGGGGCATCGTTCGCATCAAGCACATAACTTAATTTTTTCAGCCGGGTTATTGCTTGCACAAAAGAAATACCCTCAGATTTTTCAGTCGGTGTACTGTTGAAAGCATTTGCACTGAAAGGCACTTGACCAGAGTCCTGTTGGTTTGTCTCAGCGCCAGTAGGCTGGCTAAAACCTCCAGGCGACTGGGCATACCCGGTACCCTGTGCCGGTTCAGTTGGCAGATAGTGATTTGGCGCGGGTTGGAAAGCGTTAGGGGCATATTGGTTAGGCATAAAACGGTTTACTGGAGCATTAAGATAATCCATACCGCCTCCGCCCATTTGCTGAATAATCTGGGGAGCAATTGCTTGGACATTTTGTTGACCATAGATAAGACTACCGTAAGTTATTGGAGCGTCGTAGGTAAGATCAATATGCTCACGAGTACCGGCAGCTTGCTCGGTAGCGGTACTAATGGTATTGGGTTGCTTGATCTCAGCTATAGTAATGTGTTCAACCAGTAAGCCAATGGAATATAAACGAGAGTCTTCGGTCAATGTGCTACGAATGAGGTGGTCTACGTCCACACGGCTAAATAACAGGTCATGATAATCACAGCGCCCAAAAGCTCGGCGGGTAGCCTGAGTAACACAATCCCGCAACGTTTTAGGAGCCGAAAAAGGGTTACTGCGGATGAAGCGATCTACCCCAGAATCGCCCCGTACACTCAGCACTTTGTTATCTACCCGAAAATTAACATTAAGGGTTATGGATAACTCGATAGGTTTACCGGAACGTGGCTCTTGACCATAATGGTTGGTTCTGCCAGTAAATTCATTGTGTACCGCATTAAATTTATCAGCAATCTGAATGCTTTCCTGCCGAGTATTCACAAGGACGAAGCGAATCTTGGAGTGAAAACCTGGTTTGGCTACACGATGACAGCCTGGCGGTAGAATAGCCCACAATTGATGATTTACATAAACCACCCCTGCCGTATTAGGTTCGATTTCAACCCCAGCGTTATTAAACAACCAAGACCAAAACCCAACTTCGTTAGTCTCGTCCCGTAAAATTAATACCGGTTCGGAGTTGTATGAGGGTGAAGGAATATTAGGATAGTTGCTCATTAACCTGAATCTCCTTTTTCTTTAGCCAAAGTTAAACACGCAATCGAATTTCACCTTGTACACTGCGCTCATATTTAGGCGCTTCCGCTACTGCTTCCAACAACCCATCAGCCCGACAGCGAATAAAGACATTGACCTCGGTCTGGGCTGGTAAATTAGGTAAATCGAACTGAAGCTCCCCTATAGTAATACACTGGGACAGTTCCGGTGTGTCACCTTGTACCAGAGAAATAACTGCCCCACCAGGGGTATTAGTGTGGTATTGGCGACTAGACCAGTTTTGCATGGGCAGTGGGGTGCCCCTTGATAAAATTATGCTGTTAAAGTCCGGCCCATTCGGTCTGGAGGCTACTACCCCGATTGAATAAGGCAAAATATCACTCACCTCTAGTCCGCCCAATTCATTACGTACAGCCTCACTTACTCCACCGAGGCGACCTTGGCGACCCTGACTATCCTGTTTGCTTTCTTCTTCAACTTTGATTTTGCCTGCCATCAATGCGGCACCATGCGCCACTGCTTTATCCGGATTTAGAGCGCTGTTAACTTTCTCTTTGCCAAACTTTCCGCATAGTCGTTCCCTTACTAAGGGAATACGGCTACTTCCTCCTACCAATAAAACTAGGTCGATTTGCGAAGTCGAAAGTTGCGCCTTTCCGATAGCTTGATCCATCTTTGTTTCTGCTCGAATAAGCGCCCCCTCAATCAGGCTGTTAAAAGTATCTCGGTTGAGATTTATCTGGTAAGATCTTCCCAACAAATTCAGTCGTAGCGTTGTTTCATGCCGATTGTGACCGCTCAGCTCTACTTTAGCCTGCTCTGCCCGGCGGCGCAGCTCAAAAAATTCCTGAGGGCCAAAACTGCGACGATCTACCTGATGTTGAGAAGCCAGTTGTTGGGCGATATAGCCGATAATAGCTTCATCAAAATCTTTCCCCCCCAGTCGGTTATCGCCATCAGTTGCGAGTACCCGTACTCTCCACCCACCGCTTGTTCCGGGTTCCATTCTTAAAATAGTCGCATCGAAAGTGCCTCCTCCTAGGTCATAAACTGCTACATTTTGAGCTACAGGCTTACGTCGCGCGGTATAATCCAGCGCGGCAGCCGTTGGTTCCGAAACCAACATTATAGAGTTGAACCCAGCTTTTTCCCCTGCTTTACGTGTACGCTCTTTCCCGCATGCGGTCATATTGGCGGGTACTGTAATAACCACCTGCTCTACAGGTTCATTTACTTCAAACTCTGCTGCTATTTTCAAACCTTTAAGGATTTCGGCGCTAATGTCTTCCGGTCTATATTGCTGATTGCGAAACTGTCGGACATATTGATCATTTTGATCACCTATCCTGCGTTTTATAAATTCTTCTACTCCTTTGGGATTAAAAAAACCAAGCTCAACAGCTTCCTGTCCAACCAGAATACGATTTTGGGCTTCATCGAAAAAAACCACGCTTGGCGTTGTATCCTGTCCATTGACAGATATAATCTCAGGCTTGCCCAGATCGTCTAGGCGTGCGATAGCTGAGAAAGTTGTGCCTAAATCAATACCTACGATCAAAGTTCTACCTCCTAAGATTAAGTTCATTTATTCAGGAACTTACTTCAACCATTCCATCGGCGTGATTTCCTTATCCGTCAGTACGTAGGGTTTCGTACACAATAAGGTCTATTTCCATTATGATACAGCTAAACGTTACTGAAAGCTTATTTCCAGTTGAATTGGGAAAAAACGACTCGTACTAACTTGAAGTTACTTGATAAATATTACACCAGAATTGCAACTAAAGTTTGTAGCATTTTAAACATTAGTTTGAGCAATTTTCGGCACATATTTGAGATTTGGTCAATCTGCAATACGTTGCATGTTCACCTGTTTGGTGGCTTAACCCAGATAGGATTATTAACAAACTGACCTTGACCGAAATAAGCTTAAATTACCCGTAACCGCTCAAACCATTTGGATAAGTTGCTCCCAAAATGGGGTTATATCACGATTTATCAAATCCTGAGCTTTTGGTAAACACGCTGGGTTCAAGGTAATTTCTGAGATAGAATTCTGCCCAGTAAAAACCTTTAGAATCTGAGCTTGCGCTAATATCCCCACTATTTTTTCAAAATCGGCGTTACGAACCTTCTCCTGTAAAATCCCTACTGATATTGTTTTACTACCTACCAAACCATAACCTAGCAGGTAAATTAGAAATTTACGGATGAATTCCGCTTTTGGATGAAGAGTAACGGGTACAACCAGCGGGTTTTCTGTTAGAATAATCTCCTCTACTACTTTTTTTGTTTCTTCGCTTTCTTCTGCAAGAACTACTTCAGTTTCTGAGGATGAGTCATTTATTAAAGTGGTATACACCACGATGTTAATAACTGGTTTTAAGCAAGTAACCTGTGTTATGGAACAAGTTAGAGTAACCCCCTCTGTAGTAGCAGTAGAGCTAAACCGATTTGCCAGAACCTCTTGCACAACATTTGCTACCTCACGTGACCCTGTGTATTCTCCTACCAATTCAATGATGCTCAGGTTATTCCAAATTGAGGGGCGCAAGTCAGAAATAGACCAGTATTCCTGACCAATAAGACTAAAAATCCCGTCATACACTAGGTTTCTCAGGTTTTCTAGAAAGTTCTTTACAACAGGTATAATGTCCTGAAGTTCATCTGGAACCGGGAGCAAAAAAGCATAGCCTGTTGGATTTTCGGTAGGAGCAATCACTAACTCAAGATGCACTTCATCATTTGTTATCAAATCTTGTTGTTGGGCAAGTATCTCCATATAAGACTGTAACTGAGCTCCACGGTTCTCTTGTGCCACTAGCAAGATAGAGTGATAAGATGCAGGTAGAGATTGTAATATTGTGTCACGGTTCTGTGCAAACTGTTGGTAATCATGTAATTTCCTCTCAAGTTCCGGGTCTAAATGCAACAGTTGCTGTCTCTCCGTTTCCAGAATTGACTTCCTAAGAAATCGTTGACCAGTGACAATAAGATTATCAAGGCAGTCCTGCATAGCTAATTTTAATTTTTCCTGCTCTTCCTGGTTAAGAGTTACGGTTTGTATAGCAAGTTCCTGCTGCAAACGAACTATATGTGCTTCTTTTATCCTCATGTCACGCTGTAATATTTCAAACTGTGCAACCAAAGAACTCATTTTTGACTGCTCTGTTTGCAGTTCAATTTCGAGCGATTCCATACGTTCGTGCGCATTATTTCTCAGTAAAGTAAGATTTTCACGTAAAGAGTTAGACATCTATACCTTCAATTCTACTGGAATATCACCCATTAAAGTGGTTATCGGTTCCGCAGTTGGTATTCTAAATGAACCAAGTTGACGCACTACTGTTGCAATCAAACTTTTCAGAGAATCATAGGCTAGTCTTAGAGTAATTCTGAAAACTAGGTCAAGGCGAAAGTTTACAAAGCCTTTTGAAA
>NZ_JBAXHI010000064.1:0-12915 GCF_037138995.1 Candidatus Chlorohelix sp.
GTGATTCCTGTGGGCGAGCTTCGTTTACGATGATAGCGCGTCCATCAAGTGAAGAACCGTTTAGTAAGCTGATAGCTTGCAAAGCTTCTTCATTGGTACTCATTTCAACGAAACCAAAGCCCTTAGGGCGACCGGTATCGCGATCCATAATCAGACGTACAGATTCGACCCTGCCAGCTTGTGCGAATACTCGCTCAAGTGTTGCTTCACTGGTACTGTAGGAAAGGCTTCCTACATAAAGTTTCTTGCCCAAAATACTTTCCTTTCTTAATCCGGCGCACCGGAATGGAACATAACACTGAAAACTGAGCTTAATTGCAGGAATTATGCAATTAAGTAATGGCACTTGAAAAGGAGAGGAACTGACAGGAATAATTGAGGTCTGTTCACAAACACCAGTCTAAGTGGCTACATGTTGAAAGAGCTATGATAAATACAAACTCATTTCAACCTTATAATTGTAATACATAACATGATTTTATACAAGATTTTCCGCGTACAGAATTTGTGCATTTGCAAGGAATAATCGAACCCCGTTCCCGTAGGGCGTATTCAAATACGCCCTTCTTTTTTTGCCCCTGTGCGAGGCTGCTCTGTCAGCCGATTTGCGCCACCCAACGAGGGCGCATCTTGTGGGAGAGGGCTATTGCCCTCCCGGTGTCGCGATTTATTGGCTAGAAGCGTATAATGGGGCTGAGTTTATAATTAAGAAAGAGGAGAGATGAGCCAGAATAATTTGAGCCGAAATACCCGCCGCCGCTTTCTGAAAAAGGCTGCCGGGCTTGCTTTTGGGGGGCTTTCGTTGGGTTGGCTGGCGGCTTGCGGTGAAGTTGCTACTCCCCAACCGCCTACCGTTGCTCCCACCGCCATTCCAACGGTACCCCCAACAACCGTTGCAACTTCGCTGCCGGTTGCTACTACCGCCCAAGCTATTACCACTGTTGCGCTACCTACCGCCTCCCCTACGCCCACCTTCCAGCGCGTTGGTTTTATTGTGTATGGCGACATCAGAACCGCCGGTTTGAAGCCGCCGCCCATCTTTGATAAACTTTTCGCGCTTTCCAAAGAGTACAAGCCCCAAGCGGCAATATTGGTTGGCGACATCATCAACGCTGAGGATGATAACGCAGTGGTCAAGAAGCAATGGGAAGGGCATCTACAACCTTTTGCCGCGCTCGGCAATATCCCCATTCTGCCAACTATCGGCAATCATGAGACAAACTACCGCAAAGCTGCCACGCCCCTTTATCTTGAAGCTTTCCCCAATTTGCCAAAGAACGGACCCGCAGATTTTAAGGGGTTTACTTACTCAATTGATATTGGCGCAGTGCATTTTGTAACGCTGGCTTCCGAATTGCCGAGTCAGCCGCATCAGTTGGGCAAGGTTCAGCTAGATTGGCTGGAACAGGATTTGAAAGCCACGCGCCAGCCCTATATTCTGGTAATCAGCCATGACCCTGCCTATCCGGCGGGCCCACATGTAGGAAATAGCCTCGATGCTTACCCAACAGAGCGGGATGCTTTCTGGAAATTGCTGGTAGCTAATAATGTTACCGCTTTTATCGCCGGACATGAACATTTGTATAATAAAAGTATTCGCAACGGCGTTTATCAGCTTATAATCGGAACTAGCGGTTCTTATCCCTATTCCGGGTGGGGCGGCGATTTCTATCATTTTGCCAGCTTTGAGGTAACGCAGCAGGCAATGACCGTACAAATTATTGATGAGAGCGGTAAAGAGCGCGATAAGATTATTTTGAAACCGCGCTAACCAAAAATAATTAATTGGGGAGTTAATATTATGGCGGATTCTCAGCCAATAGATTTAATGGTGCATAGCTACGACTTTACTTGGAAAGAAGAAACGAAGCTATATCATCGCGCCAAACGCGAGCAATGGGATGCCGAGGCGTTGCCGTGGGAGTTAGGCACTGCCCTAGACCCCATACAACGGGCTGCCGGGGCGCAGGTCCTGAGCAATTTCCTCTACGGCGAACAGGCAGCGATGCTTATTGCCAGTCAGCTTGTTTCACAAGTGCGTGATATTGAGGTACGCGCTTGTTTGGCAACTCAGGTTATGGATGAAATCCGCCACATCGAGGCTTTTAGCCGTTACATTGGTATGCTTGGCAAGGTGCAGAAACCGAATGAGCATATCCGAGAATTTGTAGAGCGGTTGGTGGCGGTGCAGAATCCTGAAGAGAAATTTATCGGCTTGCACTTGCTGTTGGAAGGCTTGGCTTTAGAGGTTTTTCACGAGGCGGCACAACGCATAGCGGACCCGCTGCTCAAGGAAATGCTCAACAAAACTGCCCATGATGAAAGCCGCCATATTGCGTTTGGTACAATCTATCTAAAAAAGCTCATCGGGGAACTGGATGAAGAAACCAAAGCGCAACTTGTCACGCGCCATACCAAGTATAGTATGTTGCTGGTAGGCTTGGTTATAGATGAAGCGGAAACTTCTGCCCAGTTTGGCTTGGATTTGGCGAAGATTACGGAGCGTAACATTAGCGGACACTTGCGGCGAATGGAGGAAATCGGATTGTGGAAGGAAGCCTAAAGCTTTAACCCAATAATAACAACCTCTTAAAGAGACGTTAAGACCATCTTAATATCTATCCCCTAGAATACATTTACCGGAAGAAGTTAACCGGCATAGATGAAAGCAACTATTACCATAGTTCTAGAAGTAACGAGCCAACTCCTCCTGGTGAGTTACTTCCAATCTCTTCCCTAACCCCCTCAGGTGTGGCTACCAGGATTGTCAAGCTGGTAGCCCACTTTTTTTTTGCCCTTCACCCATCGAGGGCAATAGCCCTTCCCATGATTGCCCCCAATCCCCCATGAGATTTGCGCCACCACACGGGGGCGGGTCGAGCCTATTTGCTCCAGCTTAACCCGCCGTTGCTATCAAGGCTGGCGGATTTGGTAATTTGCTTGAGATTAGAGGCAACCCCTCCGGTAAAATCTACGGTGTAGAGTTCAAAGACCCCATCTTTCAAACCAAGAAACGCAATCTTATCTCCTTTGGGAGACCATGCCGGAGAGCGTGCCGGAATGGAAGCCGCCAACAAGGGCTTTGTGCCATCCGCATTCATTACCCACAACTCCGAAAGATTACTTTTACGCACAACATAGGCGATGTATTGGGTATTTGGAGACCACGCCGGGTCGTATGCGCCGTTCTCGGTTTCGGTTATTTGCAAATTTTGCCCGTTTTGGACGTTCACGCGGAAAATCTGAGATTTGCCGTTTTCGTATGCGGCAATCGCAAGGCGCGTGCCATCGGGCGACCAGCTCGGCCTTCCCACCCCGCCCTGACCTGCCCCCAACATAGTAACCCGCGCCGCGTTGCTGTTTTTCAAAGACCACAACCAAAGGGTTACATCGTCTGTCCCGCGGTCTGTCAGGTATGCAATCATGTTGCCATCGGGCGACCACACCGGGTTGAAAGCCCACAAGCTATCAGTTGAGAAACCTTGCGAACGTGGCACACCGGGTCCGCGGTTATTGGTCAAGCGGCGAGAGTTTTTGCCGTCAGCGTTTACCAGCCACAAATCAGAGTAGCTTTCATCTTGCCGGATATAAGCAATAGTCGAGCCATTGGGGGAAAGGGCGGCTTGCAAAAGAAGGGGACGCTTACCGGCAATTATAGAATCTCCCGGCTCAACCGCCATCCGCATTCCGGTATCGCCTCGCCAAGCCCACAAAAAGCCGCCCCTACTGAACAGCAATTGCCCTTCAAGGCTTTCACCGGTCAGTTTTTCGCCAACATTAATATTAGGAGAATTTGAAGAAGTTGGGTTATCTTTTGTTGGCGCAGTGGACAAAATAAAAAAAATGCCAATAAGCGCGACGATAAAAATAACGGCAAAAGCAATTAGTCGGGTTTTCATTTGCAGCGTTTAAACGGCTACCAATCAGGGCAGACATCAAACGCCTAACTTTTAGAGGCTTTGCGTCTTTTGCGCCATACCCGGATTAATCCGCCGATTTTTTCATCTAATGGTACAAAAGCGCGACGATTGAACACATCGTAATTGTTGCGCTCAATCACATCAAGAATGCGGCTGTAGAGATGTGCCGCGGTTGCAATTGCCAACCTGCTATCTTTATTCAGATAGTCAATTCCCAACTCGGCGGTATTGTAGAACTGGCGAGCGCGTTCAATCTGAAATTTCATCAGATTAATAAAGCGTTCGTTAATTTCGCCTCGCATTAACTCTTGCTCAGTATAGCCGAATTGCGCCATTTCGTCCAATGGAAGATAAATTCTGCCCCGCTTGGTATCTTCGCCAATATCCCGCAAAATGTTGGTAAGTTGCATAGCAATGCCAAGCTCAACCGCATAATCGAGGGCAATCGGCTCGCTATAGCCTATTACCTGTGAGGTCATTAGCCCAACGGTGCTGGCAACCCGGTAACAATATAGCCGTAGTTCTTCAAAATTATTGTAGCGATTTTTGGATAAATCCATGCGTACCCCTTTTATCATATCAAGAGGGGGTTGCAAGGGTATTTTGTAGAAGCTAGTAGCATGCTGCCATGCCAACATCTGGGGCTGAGAGGAAGTTTGAGTCTGCTGATATGAAGTTTTTAGCTCATGCTCCCAAAGGTCGAGTTTAGAGATTAGCTCTTCCATATCGGCGGTATCGGCGGCATCCACCATATCATCGGTAAATCGGCAGAAACAATAAATTGCCCACATAGCGCGGCGTTTTTCTTTGGGGAGAAAAACAGTGCTAAAATAAAATGTTTTCGAGCCTTTGCGGGTTATGCGGCGGCTGATTTCGTAGGCTTTCTCAAGCTCAGCCAAATCAAAACGGTCATGCCCATGCGGTTGTTGCTCATTTTGGGCAGGAACAGATAGCGGCGTTGCGCCGGAATCTGCTGTAGCCTGAAATGTTTCACTCACGATTAAAACCCCTTAGCCTATCTATCCCATTATTATCCTAATGGATGATAACCAAAGATAGAGCAAAGTTCAATAATAGCTCGCCAAAATTTGCGACAGCTATTGAGAATAAAAAGGGTTGATTCGGTTAAGCTATTTCAATTCACATCAAAACTTGAGTTTTCAGGTTTTATATAGTACGCCTTTGGTGAATTAGCGTTTTCATCATGATGATGAACCGCTACTTTAACCTTTTCTTCGGCTTTTTCAAAGAGATGGTGTACCCGCGAATGGTTTTTATCCACCCAATGTTTGAAATCTGACGGCACATTCTGGCTCATACCCTCGCCCACTTTATTCAGCTTCAGGGACATCAAGCCATCGCCCATTTTGCGTAACATTGGCATAGGCAGGAAAGAGAGGAATTGGGGTACTTCTATATCTATTTTAAGATTTACCTTATATATAATTTCGCAATGATTACTATGTTGTTTTAAAGTCGCTTCTCCACCGAAACTTCCGGGGAACATCACGCCCACATTTGGTCCCATGCTCTTTTTTAACTCATGCGGATTTATGGGAACAGGCACCATTTTCACAATATGATTTTCTACCACTTCGTGCCGTACATCAAAAACCACGCCCATGTCATGTCCACGCCCATCATCGGCGGAAAATATCATGCGATAGCGCCCATCCTTAAAATGCAGCACCCTATTTACTTCCGGCAAACGCGGCAACACATAACTAAAGTCGGTGAAGTAATTATATACGACCTCAACGGGAGCATCAAGACGGATTATACGGCGAAAATCTCCACTTACCCCTACTAAATCTCCCATAAGGCGAAATCTCCTGTTTAACCGGGGCAATTCCGGTGCTATTATTTGTTACTACACTATGCTATTTTAGGTAGGACACAAGCTTGAATAGAAAAAGTATCGCATAGCGACTAAACACAGTCTGTAGTAAAAACTACAGTAAGAGGGGGGGCTTGCTTTATGCTATACTGTTTAGCGTTTAGGGATACCTAAAATTGCTTAGAAACCCGATTAGCAGAAGGCTCATTTAAATTGAAAGAAACAGCTATCCTTGCAGCGCGTGAAGCCGGAAAATTAATGTTGGATTGGCGAAATTCGCTTCCGCCCGGCGCGGCCGCAATGGATTATAAAAGCGCTAAAGATGTTGTTACCGTTGTGGATAGGCAGGCAGAAGACCTTATTATCAGCCATATCCGCGCGAAATTCCCTGAACATGCTATTTTGGGAGAGGAAGGCGGCTTGCTGAAAGGTTCGGCAGCCTCTCCTTATACTTGGGTGATTGACCCCCTCGATGGCACCGCAAATTATGCCGCCGACCTTGCTACCAGTTGTGTTTCTATCGGTTTGTTGGAAGGCAATAGCTCTATTCTCGGCGTGGTTTACAATCCTTTCCGAGATGAGCTTTTTGTGGGGCTTAAGGGTGGCGGCGCATTTTTGAACGACAAGCCTATCCGGGTTAGCCAACAGGCGCAATTAGAGAAGGCTTTGATGGGCTTTGACCTCGGCTATAACGAAGAAAAAGCAGTCCAACAATTAAGAGAAGCGGCTTTCTGGAGACCGCGCGTTCGCACAATGCGTATTCTCGGAAGCGCAGTTCTGGCGCTATGTTATGTAGCTTGCGGGCGGTTTGACTTTTTCTATCACGGCGCGTTATTTCCTTGGGATTTGGCAGCCGCCGCCGTAATAATGGAAGAAGCGGGAGTAACCGCCAGCACCTATTTAGGCGAGCCGCTCGACATTTACCAGCCTTCGGTAGTAGCCGGCAATCCTGAATTGCACCGTCTTTTTTTCAAAGTTAGGGAACAATTCGCAGGATGAGCAGCAAAACTTTCATTTTGACAGGCGGAAACGAGTTTGAGAAGGGGCTGGAGTTTGCCGACCAAGAAGCTATTGCGCTTGCCGACAGAGCTTCAGCTTCCCCCGGCTTATGCTTGGTAGTAGCTATTACAAGTAGTCAGCGCAAAGCTGACGAATTGAGCCAAGCGGGCGCGTTTTGGTTCAGCAGCATGGGCGCACGCCACACCGAATGGCTCGCGCTGAGTAGCCTTCAAGCCTGCAATGACCCCCAAAATCTGGAAAAGCTACGAAAAGCCAGCTTGCTTTATTTGGTAGGCGGTGACCCCGCTTTTATGCTCGAATGTATTCAAGATTCGGAATTAAAAGCTGTTTTTACCAATAGCCTGACCCGTAACGGGGTGTTCGGCGGCAGCGGCAGCGGGGCGGCGGTGTTGGCGCAATATGTGTACCTTGAAGATAGGGACGAATTAGTTGCCGGCTTGGGCTTCATTCCGGCGGGCTGTCTCATCCCCTATCACAGCAGCAAAGGGCGCAAATGGGCAAAACGCTTGGCAGAGCTATTGCCAACTTCTTACATTTTCGGCATTGATGATAAAACCGCCGCTATCGGCTACGATAACAATTGGCGCGTTTACGGGCGCGGTTGGGTAACAATTTATAAGGGTGGAAAGCCTCGTAAATTTTCCAGCGGTCAACCTGTTGCCCTCAACCCCAAAAAGCGAGTCTAGGCTATTTCTGCAAGCCCCCATTTGGGGGTAGCCTACCCCGAATCCAGCCCCAAAATATATAATTACATTAAAATATCATTTAAATCAGTGGGATTTTCAAAAATCAATGGGATTTTAATCTTTTTTGTTATGTTGGTTTTGTATAATGCTACTAATTATATGGAGATGAAACAAAATATAAAACATTATGACATTTTTTTCGTAGTAAAATATGTGAGGTAGTTAATAACTACTATCCGTTAATAATGTGATAATCAAGAATGCGCTTAACTGAGAATAAAATGTCCTTTCCAAAGGAATAGTTCCTTATAGTAGAGAAGGGGTCTAAAATGAACTTCATATCTAAAGTTACAAAAGAAAATCCGGTGCTGTGGGAAATCAATCGCCTTGAAGAACAACGCGCCGAGCTTCTAAAGCGAGATTATCTTTCTCGCGCCGATAGAACACACCTAACAGAACTCCGCAATAGAATAGCCGACCTTTGGGAAAAACGCCGCCATGAAAAAGACCCGTATTATGAAAAACGGGAATATAGTGTGAGTACGCCTCCCGAAGATGAAATGTTCTTCCGTGACAATCGGCGCGGTCCCCGTTTACGCACGCGCTTGCCCAAAGGCGACCGTGACGCAGCCTAATGAAATGCTTCTGGATATAGCAAGCGGGGTGAAATGCCCCGTTTTTTTTTACACGGGTTCGGGCGTTCGGGTTGGTATCCCCCGTTCGGGGGACAGGTAAGGTTGGCTTACTTGCCGCCAAGTTCGCGGTTTATCACCCTAAACATGTTACGCAACTCTAGGTCATTGGGGAATTTTTCAATCGCCATATCCAGCAACAACACCGCAAATTTAGTACGCCCCGCCGATTGATAAGCATTCGCCAACGCTTTGTAACCTAACACCGGCATTTGCTCAAACTCAGGAATAGTGCCAAAATCAAAAGCGGGGTTTTGCTCCACCACGCGCCGAAATTCATCGGTACTGGCTAATATGCGCCCGGCAATCGCATAATCAATCGCATGTCGCGCTCTGACGGCTAGGCTATCGGGGGTCAGCGGTATAAACGGAACAGGTTCAGGCTCTTTAAGGTAACTCGGCGGCTTAGGCGGTGGCGTTGAAGGACGCACCGGCGTTGTTGGTCGAGAAGGCAAGGGAGCAGACGGTGGCATGCTTGCCTCGTATGTTTGAGCAGGCGGCTCGTTCAAAGAAAAGTCCCCAAAATTCGGCACATCATCGAAGATATTTTCCAACGGGTTAGGTTTTGGGGCAACAGGTCTTGCCCTAAGGCTGCTAGTGTCATTAAAAGTATAGTCTGGCGGGCTTTGTGCCGGACGCTTAACCGAAGGCTCGGCAAGTATGGTACGGCTGCCCTGTATGCGGTCGCGCAAGCTTTCCTGATTGCGAACAGGCTTTTCCGGCGGCGCACTCTGCGGTTGGTCGTTATCCCCCGGCTTCATATTGTGCCACAGCTTTCCGGCATATTTGCCCACAAAGCGGCTACCTCTTACCACCCCATCTTGTACGATGTACGCAACCTCTCTGCCATTTTCGCCCGCAATCAGTCCCCTTCGAGCAGCGTACCACACCCCCACAAGTACCAAAATCAATAGCAGCAAAATAAAAAAGAAATTCACCCCGCCATCCTTTTTCTGGGAACTATTATTATCGCTTCCGCCGGGTGTCCCTATGGTTTGTTGCGAATCGGGAGTGACTGTGCCGCTGATTACCTGAGCATTTATCGGCGCGTTGGCAATATTATAATCGCCGCCAATCACCTGTAAAGGATTACTCGCATTGATAGCTTGGCTGGACAGCAATAATTTGTTGCCGTTAATCTTGCCAAGATAATCTACCGTATCGCTTGCGCCTTCGGTGGTTACGATTCCCTCTTGTATCTTTGCGAAACCATAATCGGTAAGAATAGCGGGGTCAGCGTTATAACCCGCGCTATCTTCGTTCAAAACTACCGCAATCACGGTGTTACCGGCGCGGGTTGCGCTGGAAACCAAGCAAAGCCCTGCCGCATCGGTTTGACCCGGCTTGATACCGTTTGCCCCTTGATAAGCTGAAATAAACTTGTTCAAGTTACGCAAGTCTTTACCGGCGCGGGTTGCTGCCGGAGTTGCCACAATTTTAGAAAGAAGCGGGTCTTTCAGCAGATACCACCCGGTCACAGCCAAATCAAACGCGCTGCTGTAATGCCCCGCCTGATCCAAGCCATGCGGATTCGCATAATGAGAATCGCGCAAGCCGTATTCGGCGGCTTTCAGGTTCATTTGCTCCACGAATTTAGTAACCGAATCGCCGTTACCGGGCAATTTACCCCCAGCATAACGGGCAAGGGACACCGCCGCGTCATTCCCGCTGTTCAGCAACATGCCATAGAGCAAATCCAGAGCGGTTACACTTTCGCCCTCGTGCAAGCCCATGCTGGCTTCGCCTATTAGGTCGCCCTTTACTACGGTATATTTATCATCGAGGTTGAAACCGGGAATACTCATTGCCGTTAGCGCGGTCATAATTTTGGTGGTGCTTGCCATCGCAGAACGGCGGTGACTATCACGCGCAAACAAAATACGCCCGTCCGCAACATCTATCGCAATAGCGGAAGGAGCGTTTATTTTTGGTTCAGCAATAGCGGCATATACGGGAGGCGCGATAAAACTTGCGAGCCACACCTGTAAGAGAAGCGCCAGTAATAGCCCCGTCGCGGCATAATATTTAGGTTTGACGCGCCTGCATCGGGAGGCGTTCTGGAACGGAATCCTTCGGTTCAAGGACAATTCTCCAACCTAGAAATAAAATTCAGGAGCTATTTTGTCTTGAATCATAGCATGTATTATTGTTTATGTCTAGTTCGACAGCTTTATTTTTGCCTGAAAATCACAAAAAACCGGATAGCGTCGTGGCGTTCGGGTTGTGTAGGAGCATCCTCCGTGTTGCGACAAGATGCGCCCCTACGGGTTCGGAGGGTTCGGGTTCTGTGTGATGCCCTCGATGATGCGCCCTCGTTCGGTGGCGCAAATCGGCTGACAGCGCAGCCCCGCACAGAACCCTGAACCAAATCCGAACCCCGATTGACCCAAAGGTTATAGCGTTTTAGTAACAAGGATAATATAATATGCGCTAAGAAAAGAATTATTTTTGTTTAAGTGGGGAGTTTCTGAATATGGTAGAGCGGATTGCATTGGCGATAGGCTATGAAGTAGCTGCTACTATTTTTCTGCTCGGCATTTGCAAGAGAGTGGGGCAAGCTAAGTTTCAAGAAAAGTCTTACGACTGGCTCTATTTTCTGCGTATAGCAATGGCTTGTGTGTTAGCGGCACAAATTGGCTTCGTAATATGGGTTTCGGCTCTTTTCTGGAATCAACATTCAATGGCGGTAGGGTTAACTGCGCTTATTGGTATTCCGATGGTCTTATTCCTTACAATGCTGATGATGCGAAGCTTTGCCGACAGCTATCGTGCAATCCCAAATCTTATCCACCGCCTTGAGCAAATGAATCCAGAGGAGCGCGAACAAACGCTAGAAGCTTTGCCTCCTGAAACTTTCTTGCAATTGCCCGGTGACTATCGCTTTGTCAGCAAAAAGAGCGATAGATGAGCGCAAAAATCCTGTGGCTTGTCCTGATTATCTGGCTCGGCTTGTTTTTGCTTATACGAGAAACCTTCAAAATTGGGCTTAATCCTGCCCTTACCTTTATATTTCTGGTTATTTTATTCTTCCTAGTCTTGTTTACAGTTCGGATTAGCGTTTTCAAACTACGCCTTTGGTGGGGAAAATTTAGCGTCAAGTTCAAACGGCTTTTCCCGCCCCGCTAATATTTCCTTGCTCCCACAGATTATAATATTGTAATTGGTTAAATATAAATGCCTATCTAAATATAATCTAAAATTCATCTAAATACCATATAATGCGCTTGATTAATTGCATTCCTGTTAACGAAGTTCTCACTCCTGTGTTGGGTTTGGAGTATAGAATTTAGATTAGGGGGTTAATGAAAATTATGAGCCAAAATAATAATCAGCAAGATTTACTATCTTTAGTAAATCAAGGTGTCGCCGAAGCCTCCGCCGGAAATCATCAAAACGCACAAATCGTCTTCAAGGAAGTTCTAAGAATCGAGCCTAATAACGAAACTGCTCTACTTTGGATGGGGTGGCTTAATATCGGCAAAATTGAAGCAGTTTCTTACCTAGAAAAAATACTTGCAAATAATCCTAATAATGAAGTTGCGCGGGCTTATCTTACCCAAGCTAGAGCGCGTTCTTTAGGCACAGGCTCGCTTACAAGCGAAGTCGGTTTTTGGCAACGGACGTATAAGAGGGAAACGGCTAACGCAACAATAAGCAGCCCTGTCGCCGTTGTTCCTTTTCTGGGCGAATTTCTGATGCGTCAGGGCTTTATTAATTTCAAGCAACTCCAGAGCGCCATGAAATATCACGAGGAATGTTCCAAAATGGGCAATAACAAACCTATTGGGCAAATTCTGGTGGCTTTGGGATACCTAACCCGTGACCAACTTGAGCAGGGCTTAGCGCTGCAAAAAGAAAAATATTAACCGAATGGGGGTACTACGTGGCAAAATGCCTTCGCATTCGCCCACCACTTTTAATCTTAGCTCGGTAGTAGAGCCAAAATCATACTCGTAATCGAAAGATTGCCCTTCCTCCACTACATTTCCAAGTTTAACGCCCCGCATGTTTTTATCATTCGTAGCATATTCAGGGTCAATTGAATCGGCATAAGACTGTCCGCCAATGGTGAACGCGCTGAGGTGTCCGCAACATTCCACCCAAATATTCCGCAAATATTTATCGAGCTTAAGCAGCGAGGTATCCGCGCTGATTTCAAGGTGCAGCCAATATAAAGACAAATCACGCGATATAACTACCAAATGGAGCAACCTGCTAGGTTGCCGGTAGGAGTAACGCCAACCTTAAAGCGGGACGGGTAACCGATAAGATGTTTGGTCATCCCGGTTTTGCTGAATTCAACCTTACAAAACTCGCATTTCCCTTTTGATCTTACTCTTGCCATATAAATATTCCCTCTTGTTTTATTTGCTTTGAAGGGATAATTATACAAAAATTCCCGTTTAGAATCGAGAAAATAAGCTACAAAACTCTTGTTGAATTGCGGCGCTATTTAATATCTTCGGCTGTTCAAAGCCTTTAATAAAACAATCATTCCTACGGTAATTATTGCAATCGTCAGAAGGGCTGAAATAATCGCAAAGATGCCCTTAAATAGTTGAGCAAGCAACATCAACGCTACTAGCGCAATCAAGCCCTTTACCACAAGCTCTATCGCTCTACTATTAAGATACTTCATGGCTTATCCCTGACTTCCCTAATACAACGTTTTTACATAAGCAGCGTTTCTTCCCTAAATCTACGCAAGTTCCGCTAGGATTGTTTCAGCAATAAAAGAAGGGCGACTCCAGCGTCGCCCC
>NZ_JBAXHI010000065.1:0-12786 GCF_037138995.1 Candidatus Chlorohelix sp.
GCGATAGCCGCCAACGCTGTCAGCAACCGCGCCGAGATACGCCGCTTCTTGTTAATTGTTACTGCATTTCCTGAAAAAATCATGCTACATCCCTTCTTGCTTCTTTGTTGCCAAAAACTTATTTTGCTTCTCCGGTGCGATACATGCGCGTGTGCAAGTCAAACCCACCCTAGCAGACGCTTTTTCCGCTGCCACATGTCATTATAACAAACGATTCTAACAGGATTCTAACAACATGCCCGTTTTTAAGGGTTTTTTCTGTCAGAAATATTAAAAGTTTATTAAGATTTTAGAGGAGTTCGGATTTGTAGGAGCAACCTCCGTGTTGCGACAAAATACGCCCGCGTTCGGTGGCGCAAAATCGGCTGACAAAGCAGCCTCGCACAGGGGCAATCATGGGAAGGGCGACTTCAGCGTCGCCCCTAGCCAATTAAAACCTTCTTACCCATGCCAAGAGAATTAACTACAAACTTTCCAGCGATTCCCGATTTTTCTTCATTAGTACCCAAGTTATTGGTACCGCCATCAAACTTAATACCATACAAACACCCATAGAAAATGGTGTGCCGCCGGCGGAAGCCAGCCACCCTGCCAGTAAACCGCCTATTGGGGTTGTCCCTGCAAACACAAGCATATACAAACTCATTACCCTTCCGCGCAAATTATCGGGGGTAATCAATTGGACAAGGGTATTCGCAGAAGCCATAACATTGCTCATTGATGCGCCTAAACCCACCATTAGAGCTAATGAAACCCAGAAGAAAGGTGATAATGCCACGCCAAGCCCAAATAAACTGAAAAGAAAAGCCCCCTTAAGCAGGGTTAGATGTTTTGGCTTTTTCCCTGCCATTGCCAAAGTGAGCGCCCTGCCTAATGCGCCGATACCGATGCCGGACATCAATATTCCGTAGCCTTCTGCGCCAACTTTCAAATAGTTATTCGCGAGAACAGGTATCCACACATTGAAATTAACCCCAAGCAAGCCCACTATTCCGACCAATATCATGATTATATAAACTGCCGGGGTATGAAAGGTGTAGCCTAGCCCTTCTTTCAAATGCTTGAAAATTTTCCCGGTAGGTCTTTTTCCAGTTCCTACAAATAATTCAGACTCTCGCATCAAAAATAATCCGGTTAGTACCGCTACGAAACTAAAGCCATTTAGCCAGAAAGCGGGCGCAATTCCGACCCATCCGATTAATAGACCCGCTACTGCCGGACCCACTACCCTTGCCGCATTAAAGATTGAAGAATTAAGCGCAACTGCATTCATCAATTCTTCTTTGCCCACCATTTCAGATACAAACGATTGCCTTACCGGCATATCTATGGCGTTTACCAGCCCTAGCAGGGTAGCCATTACATAAATTTCCCACAGTTGCACGATATTTAGGCTAACCAAAGTTGCCAGTATAAATGCCAGCGACATCGCTAAAGTTTGGGTGAGAAGCAGGGTGCGCCGTTTTGGAAGGCGATCTGCGATAATTCCGCCAAACAGGGTAAGGCACAAGACCGGCAAAAATTGGAGGGCAGTTACTAACCCCAATGCCATTGGGTCGTTGGTAATTTTCAGTACCAGCCAGCCTTGCGCCAAATTTTGCATCCATGTTCCAATCAAGGAAACTAGCTGCCCAAAGAAGAATAGGCGATAATTTCGGTGGTGTAAGGCTGCCCCACCTCTGGCAAAATAGGTTAGCGCCGCTTTTAACAGCCTTTTTAATTGATGGTCATTTGGCACAAGCGAGGCGTTGCCCGTTTCTTCAAGCGCAATGGCTACTCCCTCGCTTTTTTCAATTTTGGATGGCATTTTGATATATAACCTTGCTTTGAATTATTTTGCTAATTTTTGAAAGACGGGCAGCACAGCAGCGATGTTTTCTAATTCTTGCGGGCTTAATTGCTCAAGGCGTTGTTGCAATGCGGCATACCGAGCAGCATCAAAAACTAGCAAGGCACGTTGTCCACGTTCGGTGGGTTTCACCCAAACGCTACGCCAATCGTTGTCATCCCGATTTCGTTCAATATAGCCTTGTAGCGCCAGTCGTTTGACCATCGAGGTAACAGTTGAGGGAGTTACGCCCAATAATTCCGCCAGTTCTTGCATTTTGCATGTTTCTTTTCGTACCAGCGTCCGCATTAGTCGCAATTGCCCGGTGGTGGTTCTCAGTTCGGAAACATCTTGCCAAGTAGATTCGTCTTTTTGGTTTAATTCTTGTATTTGCCCTAGACGATAGAGTAAGTTAGGTAAAAGGTCTAGGAGAGCGATAGCAACTTCCACAGTATTGCTGTTATCAGTGTTATTAGGCATAAGTTATACCATTATTGCTTTGAGTATCAAATAATGTTTAGGAGTAAATTACTTTGAGCATCGAAATATATTATAATCGTAGTATTAGCGTGGGTCAATACAGTTAATTCTCTTGGTTTGGATTTAATTGGTAGGGGCGTGGCACACAATTTTAGATTTTGGATTTTAGATTAAGGGGATTCAATCCAAAATGAGATGCGCCTGTTATGCTAAAATGTGGGGATGAGGGAATGGTGGATATTACGCAAAGCTTTAAATGACCTCTCGCGCCGTAAGATTCGCTCGGCTCTAACGATATTAGGCATATTCGTGGGAGTGGCGGGTATTGTGGCAATCGTGGCAACCGCTACAAACCTGACTGAAGCGCATCGCCGCAATGTGGCTAACATTAGCCAAGAAGATTTGCGCTGGATTGTTTCTAATAACCCCTCCACCCTGAAACCGCTGCTGGAACAAATCCCCAATGTGGCAGCGGTGGAACGGCGGGGCATCTATTCCGCCAAGTTTCGCGGCGATGAGCAATGGCGGGATATAGATTTTTATGCCTACGAAGATTATTCCAATATTAAGGTAAACCAAATAGATTTTGTGGAAGGTCATTCGCCGGGCAGCGGCGAAATTGCCTTTGAAATCAGCGTTCGTAGCCTTTTGCCTGAGCTTAAAGTTGGCGATTTTATTATTTATCGGGGCGGTGCGGACAATCGCGAGCATCAATTGGAGGTAAGCGGTTTTGCCCGTTCGCCCTCATACCCCAACGCTAGTTTGCTTCAAACCGCCAGCGCGTTTGTTAATCAGGCTGAAATGCAGCGTATTCTTGGCACACAAGGCTTTAATGAGGTGCTGGTGCGCCTAACTGATTTTGCGGGTAGGGATGAGGCTAAAAGACAGATAGAAGATAGTTTTAAAAAGCGCAATCTCCAGTTTGGCGGTTATGTCGCGCGTGACCCTGAAAATTTTCTGGGAAAGAATGAACTGGATATTCTTTTAACCTTATTGTTGGTTTTTTCGGTACTTGGCTTGGTAATTAGCGGCTTTTTGGTGGCGAACACTCTTTCGGCGATTGTAACCGAGCAGATGGGCGAAATCGGCGCGTTAAAGGCAATCGGCGCGAACTCATGGCAGATTTTACAGCTATATCTGATAGAGGGGTTATTATACGGGTTGGCAGGGACAATCTTAGGGATTTTAGCCGGCTTTGGGGGCGGGAAAATCTTGCTGGAGTTTCTGGGCAATCTGCTCAATTTTCAGGTTGAGGGCTTTTTTTTCCAATGGAACGCTTTAATACTTGGGCTTGTAGTCGGTATTTTTGTTTCGGTAGCGGCAACGCTGCTTCCGGCGTGGCGCGGTACGACTATTCCGGTGCGGGAAGCTTTGGATAGCTATGGTATTAGCAATAGCTATGGCAAAAGTTGGCTTGAGCAGTTTCTGACTCGTCTGCGAATGTTTCCGCCGTTGGTCGCAATGGCGTTACGTAACCTGACGCGCCGGAAAGCTCGAAATCTGGTAACTTTCGGGGTGATAAGCCTTAGCTGTGCCGCTTTTCTAGCTTCCCAAAGTACCAGCGCCTCGGTGGATAAAACCGCCGAAAGTTTCTACCGCTTATATCTAACCGATGCGTGGGTTTCTTTTGGCATAGGACGGCTTGACAACCAATTTGTTGCTTCCCTGAGAACAGTTGAGGGCGTAGAATTGGCGGAACCTTGGGCAAGGGCAAGGGGCATTATTCGCGCCAGTAGCGCCGATATTTTCGGGGTTCCGCACGATACTCAGATTTATCGAAAAAGCATTTTGTCGGGGCGTTGGTTTACTAACAGCGAAAATGGGGTAGTGGCTATCTCGAATGTGTTGGCGGATGCCAAAGATATAAAGCTCAATGATATTATTCAGCTCGAGATTAACCGCAAATTGTATCGTTACACCGTAATCGGCATTTTGGATGACAGCACCCGCTACCTCACCAGCGTTGCGCTTGGCAAGGTCTTTATGCCTTTGGAAGAAGCGGAAAGGGTGATGGGGCATCAGTCTTTGGCAGATTATTTCACCATAACTACTACCCAAAAAGACCCGGCTTTCGTGGATAAAACTTTGCGAGCTATTGAGCAACGCTTCCGAACACTTCAGCCTACCACTATAACCGCTTATAGTGACCGTCAGATTATCGAGCAAATCAGCCAATCGCTGAAACTATTGCTGTATGCGATGGTGGTATTAATTGCGCTGGTGGGGGCGTTGGGGGTGGTAAATACCATTACGCTGAATGTGCTGGAGCGAAGGCGAGAAATCGGCGTTTTGCGTAGTTTGGGCGCGTCAGACCGCAGCATGGTGCAGTTATTTCTTACTGAGGGGTTATTCTTGGGGGTTCTTGGCTTTTTTGCAGGGGCGCTTCTTGGCTATCCGCTGGCGCGTCTTATCGTGAACCTTATTTCGCAAGCGACTTTCCCGATTGAGTTTTTGTTTGATTGGCAAATTGTGTTGTTCACCTTTATTTTTGCGTTGGTACTTTCCGCTTTTGCCAGCCTGATTCCTGCGCTTGGGGCAGCGCGAGTTAAGACGGGCGTTATTCTTAGATACGGCTAAAACCCGTGTGTGTGAAAATGGATTTTATATGGATTCGGGTTCTGTAGGAGCAACCTCCGTGTTGCGACAAGATGCGCCCTTGTTGGGTGGCTTTAGGGTTGTGGCAACGAACGAAGGGCGGTTCACGAACCGCCCCTGCGGGTTAATTCTCTTGGTTTGTGTCCTTTGGTGATACATCCGACCAAAATAAATGGGATGCGCCCTTGTTATATTGCGAATATAATTTATCCGGTTTAATATTACGCGATGAACTTGCTTGAAAAAACAGAAATACAACAATTGCTAGAGGGGCATACCCCGCAGAATCGCAAAAGGCGGGAAGATGCTTTGCTTATTATGAGCGCGGCTTTGACAGCGGTTGACCCGGCGCAAGCGGTTTTGAACAGGCTGGCTTATAACCCGGCTTCGGCGGTTCTGACTGTCGGCGAGTATGCGTATGACCTCAATTATTATAAAAGGGTGTTTGTGATTGGAGCGGGTAAAGCCGCCGCGCCGATGGCGGGGGCACTGGCGCAGCTTTTGGGAGAGCGGGTGACAGATGGGGCAATCAATGTAAAGTATGCACATCTGGGGGGCGCTCCTGTTGGAAGTAAGATTGCGATTACCGAAGCGGGGCATCCGATTCTCGATATGAATGGGGTGGCTGGCACAAAACGAATCGCGAAGCTTTTGAAAGCTACTACTCCCGAAGATTTGGTTATTGCGGTGATGAGCGGCGGCGGTTCTGCCTTGTTAGAGCTACCCGTTGAGGGCGTGACGCTGGAGGATATGCAAGCGCTGACCGCGCAATTGCTAAAGACTGGCGCGACAATCAACCAACTAAATACAATTCGCAAGCATCTTTCACAGGTGAAGGGCGGCAATTTGGCGCGGATGGCTTATCCTGCTACGTTGGTTAGCCTGATTTTGTCCGATGTGGTGGGAAGCCCGTTAGATGTAATCGCTAGTGGGGCTACTGTGCCGGACACCTCGACTTTTGCTCAGGCGTGGAATGCGCTAGAACAGTTTGGCTTGACCGCCGAAGACAAGGGGTTTAAACCCCTTGTTCCAGAGCAAATCTTAAAGCATTTACAGCTAGGGGTTAGCGGCGCAATTCCCGAAACGCCAAAGCCCACTGATTCGCTTTTCGCAAATACCCGAAATATAATCGTAGGCGATAATCGCGTAGCGGCACAGGCAGCCGCCCAAAAAGCTGGTGAACTCGGCTATAACACGCTGGTGCTTTCTACTTTTGTGGAGGGGGAAGCACGAGAAGTTGCGCGAGTTCTGGCGGGTGTCGCTAAAGAAATTGCCTCGTATGATTCGCCTATTCCAAAACCTGCTTGCCTATTGGCAGGCGGCGAAACAACCGTTACAATAAGAGGTGACGGCAAGGGCGGGCGTAATCAGGAATTGGCATTAGCCGCCGCGTTGGCTTTGGAAGGTCTGGAAAACGTATTATGTTTACCGCTTGCCACCGATGGCTCTGACGGACCCACCGATGCCGCCGGCGCATTGGTTGATGGACATAGCGTTAGCAAGGCGCGTGCCATCGGACTCGATGCTCTTACCTATCTTGCACAGAATGACTCATATCATTTTTTCCAACGAAGCACAGAACTACTCAAAACCGAGCCTACCAACACCAATGTAAATGATTTAACCCTGTTTCTCGTCTGGTGATTTAGAGACGGGTAAAGTTACTCAGGCAGTAGTTTTATGTCTCAGGGAGGGGAAAATGAATAATACTCATATCAGATTAAACCGCGCTACCCGTGAATGGGTGATTTACGCGCCTAGCCGCCGTGTGCGCCCCCAAGAACTCCAGAACGGGCATGAGTCTGTCAAAGCTGAACCACTCTATCAACCTGATTGTTCCTTCTGCAAATTTAATGATGCCAAAGATGAAATCATCTTATTTGAAATAAAAAACGCTGCCAGAGATGGTTGGCTCACGCGGGTTGTGCAAAATAAATACCCCGCGCTGTCGCCCGACCAAAAACCAACGCGCTCTTTATCGGGCATCTATTTGGAGCTACCCGGCTATGGGCATCACGAAGTAGTAATAGAATGTCCCGAACATAATCTTAACCCGGCTATGATGTCTCTTGAAAGGGTTAACGCCATTGTAGAAACCTATCGGCAACGCTACCTTGAATTGATGAAGATTAGGGATAACCTCTTTATATTAATTTTCCGTAATCAAGGGAAAACAGCGGGCGCTTCGATGCAACACCCCCATTCTCAAATCCTCGCGACCCCGATAGTGCCGCGCCATTATCGCTGGCGCGAGGATGAGGCGCAACGCTATTTTGATGAGTGGGGCAGGTGCGCTTATTGCGATACGATGGAGTTTGAGGTGGAAGACCGTAAGCGCGTAGTAGGCGAGAATGAGCATTTTCTGGCTTTTGTGCCTTTTGCGGCGGAAGTTCCTTTTGAAATTTGGTTAATGCCGAAAGAGCATCGTTCCGATTTTGGCACAATTTCACCGAAAGAGGTTAAGTCTTTTGCTGGCTTACTCCATGAGGTGCTGGCGAAGCTCTATACTAAGCTCAATAATCCGAATTATAATTACGCCATAATGTCAGCGGCGCGTTACAAAAGCGGTGAACCTCAATTGCACTGGTATTGCCAGATAAGCCCGCGCCTTACCATTCCGGCGGGCTTTGAAATGGGTTCGGGCATCAGCATTAACCCCTCCCTGCCCGAAGCAGATGCCAATTTCTTGAACGATTTAGTGGAAGCATTATGAAAAGCTCGACACGCCCGCGTTCGGTGGCGCAAATCTTTATGGGATTAGGGGCAATCGTGGGAAGTTTATAATATGGAAGAAACGAAAGAAGCGGTTACAATCAGGGAAGCGGTAGAGCGTTTTCTGGAGGACATCGGCAGAGCGCATTCCCCCGCTACCCGCAAAACCTACCGCGTGGCGCTCTATGCCTTCCTCCATTTCATCGAACTAGAAGCGGGGGTTAAAGCTGCGGAAACTTCGATTTCTCAGCTTAGCCCAGAATTGCCTGTTATCTTTCTGCGCTTCAAAGCCGATGGCGGTAAGCTAGGCAATCAAGCCTTTCCCAAAGCTTCCCGCGCGACTCTTTCCACTACCGGCGCGGGGCTTTCTCGCTTCGTCAAGTGGTGCATCATCGAACGGCTGTTGCCCCTTCCCGGTTCGGAATTTGAGCGAATGCAATTGCGCCTTAAGGAGATAAAGGGCAAGCTCAGTCGCAACATTATTTCCAAAGTGCCACCCGATGAGGTAATCAGCGCGTTGCTGGCTGAGGTGAAAAAGCCAAGACCCGGCATTCCTCGCACCGAACGAGATAAGCGTAATGGGGAATTAATTAGGCTGCGAGATATTGCGCTGATAGAAGCTTTGCATTGCAGTGGAGCGCGAGTAAGCGAATTGACGGGGCTTAGCCGGAGCGATTTAGATTACACTAACCACCGCGCCACTGCTAAAGGTAAGGGTGATAAGGAACGCTGGCTTTATTTCAACAGTTCGGCATGGGCAGCGTTGGAAGAATATTTAGCGGCTCGCAATCGAGTAGTGACTTCTGAGGAGAAAGGCAGCAGTAGGCGAGGGCGTGATTATTCGGGACAACCTCTTTTTGCTCGTCATGATCGGGGGTCGAGTGTGGAACGTCCGAAAGCCTTATCCAGTCGCTCGGTGCAACAATTGGTGCTGGCGTTGGTGGAACGGGCTGAGTTGGACAGTAACATTACGCCGCATAAATTCCGCCATTGGGTTGCCACCCGCTTGCTGGCGGAAACGGGCGATTTGGCGGCGACTCAGGATTTATTGGGACATGCCAGCCCCACTACCACCCGCATTTACGCGCAAGTGAGCGAAAAGGCAAAGCAAACACTTCACCGTCAGGTTTTCAAATAAGAGATTTGCCCCGAACCCTGTACGAGCGACCTCCGGGTCGCGATTTCCCGCCCTTCCCACGATTGCCACCAATCCCATGAGCTCTGCGCCACCGAACGCCCGATTTTGTAATATTATTTTAATAAAACTACCCGAATTTCAATAGACAACCTATAACCTCTTTTGTTAAAATAAAAAAGTTACTGAACACCATTCTAAAAGATTATAAAGATAATATTATAAGTTTATCGTAAAGATTACGAATGTAAACAGATAGCCCTTGTATCCTGCACGCCCCATACCAATAACACAAACTTTCTGGAAAGCTAACGTGTAGCCCAACCAGAGTTGTTGGAAATAAAGTACAAATACAAAACAGGAGGGATATTGTGTACAAGCCAATGAAGGCAGTACCCATCGGAAAGAAGCGCGGCATTGCCGGAAGTTTAGCGGCTATCGCTCTACTGCTAGGGCTGGTGAGCACTACTTTCGCCACAGCCTCTTTGCCTGTTCCCCCCGCCAACAAGGTTTGGGGGCAGGTAGGCAACGATTTTACCTCGATGATTTATAATAATGGGCATGTGACTTCCTACAGCCTAAGGTATCCTAATGGAATAGTGCCAGTTTCGGGCGGCATCTATGTGGCAGATTTAGGCAACAACCGGGTACTGTTCTTCCCGACAGGCTCTGTCACTGCCACGCGGGTGTATGGGCAGGGCTCGGCAGGCAACGATTTTGTCGCCACTGTTCCGATGAATGATGGCACTGGCACCGGCGTAAACGCGAAAATCGGCATCACCAGCGCCACCAACATGAGCAACCCCATGGGGTTAGCGGTTGATTCGAGCGGCAACCTCTATGTGACTGACAGTTCCCACAACCGGGTGCTGTTCTTCCCTTACAACGCCACCAATGGGTATCCAGATTTTACCGCCACGCGGGTGTACGGGCAGCCGGATTTTACTACCAGCACCTGTAATAGGGACGGCGGTGCTAATTCCGATCCCAATGCAAGCTGTAGTCGCTTCCCTAACGCCACCAACCTGTCCTCTCCCGCCGGGATAGTAACAGCGTTGGACGGCAGCTTCTATGTGGTTGACAGTTACAACAACCGGATTTTGCACTACCCTGCCTATGACCCTGCCAAGACTACGGAAAATTTCACCGCCGATCGGGTGTATGGGCAAGGTACGGCAGGCAACGATTTTGTCGTGAACGGTTGTAATATCAGCGGCACAACTGATCCTGATACCGGTATTTGCAGTGCTAGCGCTTCCACCTCCGCCAGCCTGAACACTCCCATGGGATTAGCGATTGATTCGAGCGGCAACCTGTATGTGGCTGATTATGGCAACAACCGGATACTGAGCTACCCTGCCTATGACCCTGCCAAGACTACGGAAAATTTCACCGCCAACAAGGTTTGGGGGCAAACAAGTTTTATTGACAATACAGCTAACCAAGGCGGCACCACCCCCGGAGCCTCCACTCTGTCCAAGCCCTCTTGGATAGCAATCTCGCCGATAGACGGTAGCCTCTTTGTGGCTGACAGAAGCAACAGCAGGGCACTGCACTACACTGCTCCCACGAGTTCGTGGACAGATGGGCCCGCCGCCGACAGGGTGTACGGGCAAGCAGATTTTAACGGCTATATACCTAACCGAGGCTCAAGAGTCAGTGCGGTCACTCTGAATTACCCCCGCGGAGTAGCGGTAGCAGCGGACGGCAGCTTCTATGTGGTGGATGAGTTCAACAGCAGGGTACTGCACTACAGCGGGACAGCCACCACCGCCGACAAGGTGTACGGGCAGGGCATTACCGGCACAGATACCGCAGAGTTTACCGCAAATTATAGCAATAGAACCGGAGCCAGCGCCACCAGCATGTACCAGCCCTATGGGGTGACGATAACTTCGGACGGCAGTATTTATGTAGCTGATTATAGCAACAACCGGGTGCTGTACTATCCTGCAACCAGCGGAGTACCGGCTACTACCCCCACGCGGGTGTACGGGCAGGGCGACAGTTTTACCACCATTTATTTTAATAACGGCGCCTCATCACCTAGCTCCACCAGCCTAAGCTATCCCGCTAGAGTAGAGCTTGATCCGCAGGGCGGCATTTATGTGGCGGATAGTGCCAACCACAGGGTGCTGCACTACAGCGGGACATCCACCACCGCCGATCGGGTGTACGGGCAAGGCGCAGATGGCACATCCGCTGCCTCGTTTCAAACCAATAATGTTGCAACTACCGCCACCAGCCTGAATTACCCCCGTGGGGTAGCGGTAGCTCCAGACGGTAGCCTCTATGTGGCAGATACCAGCAACAACCGGGTGCTGTTCTTCCCTTACAACGCTACCAACGGGTATCCAGACTTCACTGCCACACGGGTGTACGGGCAGGGCGACGTTTTTACCACCGGGACTGCTAACAAGGGCGGTAGTGTCAGCGAAATCACCTTGTCTTCCCCCTATGGGGTAGCAGTTGATTCGCAGGGTGGCATCTATGTGGCGGATAGTGCCAACCACCGGACGCTACACTACAGCGGCATCGCCACCACCGCCGACCGAGTGTACGGGCAGGGCGACGTTTTTACCACCGGGACTGCTAACAAGGGCGGTAGTGTCAGCGGAATCACCCTATCTTCCCCCTATGGGGTAGCGGTTTCACCTATGGATGGTAGCCTCTTTGTGGCGGATAGTGCCAACCACCGGGCGCTACACTACAGCGGTATCTCCACCACCGCCGACAGGGTGTACGGGCAGGGCATTACCGGCACAGATGCCGCAGAGTTTACCACAGGGACTGCTAACAAGGACGGAATCGGCGGTAATCCCACTGCCGCCAGCCTGAAGAATCCCTATGGAGTAGCGGTCTCGCCAGTGGACGGCGGTCTCTATGTGGCGGATTATAACAACAACCGGGTGCTGCACTACTCTGCTTTACCAGCCACCCAAGTGGGCTTTACCACCCAACCGGTAGGCGCAAAACCCGGAGAGCTTCTCACCACTCAACCGGTAGTGACGGTGAAGGATGCGAACGGCGATACCGCTGTGGGCTTTAACGGCACAGTTACAGTTGCTATCAAGAGCGGCACAGGCACGCCGGGCGCAACTCTCGGCGGTACAACTACGGTTGCGGCAGTGGCGGGTGTGGCAACCTTCTCCGACTTGACGATTGACCTTGTCGGGACGGGCTACGTTCTGACTGCCAGCGCAACAGACTTGACCTCAGCCGATAGCGAACCTTTCGATGTGACAAGCGATTTCGTACCTCCGGTTAGAGTAGTACATTCCTCCGATTTGGTGCCGCAACTTCGGGTTAGCCCGGATAGAGTGGTAAGCACCAACCCTGAGAACCTCGTTTCGTTCAGCTTCAAGGTGGAGAACATCGGAGCGGGCAAAGCGGGCGATTTGGTAATCTCGCTACCAGTACCGCAAGGGCTGGACGTGGGCTATCTCGATGGCGCAAGCTCTGGCGTGTGGGTCAAGCAAGTGTCCGCTACCACCGTGACGATTGGGCTTCCCAACCTTGAACCATACACAGGGGCGCACGGCGTGTTGGTGTTCCGCCCGAACGCTAATGCAGTTGCGGGAACTAAAGTTGCGGTTAGCTACTCGTTGACCTACAACGATGAAGCCAAAAGCGGCAAGTCTCTCAACAGCAATAGCGAAAGCTTTGCCTTCGGTGAAGCGAATAGCGATGAGAGCGAAGGCGCAATCCAACGCGGGGCAGCGGTAAGCGCTATTGCGGGTGAGAAGGTCAGCATTACGCAGACAGGCTACCTAGCGAACGAGTTAGTCGCCCAATGGTACACCGCCCCGGATGGCACAACCGTGAGTCTTGGCACGCATCGCGCCAACGCTGATGGAGTTGTTACCATCGTGGTAAATACCGCCGGATTAGCTGGCGATTACGCAGTCGTGGGCTACGGCAACCGCTCGGAATTCACCCAAGTGAACATCCTGACGGTAGCTTAACCCTTGTTTTAACCCATAGGGGCGACGCTTGAGTCGCCCCATAAGCATCAAGCTAAGGGAAAAGAGAGGGA
>NZ_JBAXHI010000066.1:0-12220 GCF_037138995.1 Candidatus Chlorohelix sp.
GCGAAGGCCGTCTCCGAATGACCCTTAGCTCTAAATCCGGCCTCTCTATTTCCACCCTAGATGCCACGAATATTGCAGGTGTAGATTTTTCAGCCAAAGTCCTAGAAGCCCTGACCGACGTGCAGAAGATGGTCAAGCCAGAGAAGTGGGAAGTATTGCGCCCCTACGCCGAAAAATTGTTGGCTGAAGAGATACCGCCCAATAGTGACGATGCGGCTATTACCCGCTATCGCCTGAAATTGCGCGAACTTTTTAACAAGGAAAATGGTGACGCAGCCCGGCTGGTAGATAAAGCCGTCCGGCTCTTTGATATTCTGAAAACCGCTAATCCTTATGAACAGGAAATGCGGCAAATTGCTCGTCTCTTTCAAACTGACCTGACGGGTAACGACGATATTTACCTAATCCTCTATGGTCTGAAAGAGGCTTTGGACTACCGGGCGTTTGATGAGGAAGCGGTCAGCCAATCAGAATTAGACGATTTGGCGAACCGAATCAAGAATTACCGGGATCTAGTACACTTTCTGTCATATAGCGGCGAGCTTGAGACCGCTTACACCTACTGCAACCTGAGTCTGCCCGATGAGCCGGAGTTGCGCCGGGTGCTAAAACTTCAGCAGGAACTAGGCGAGAAGTTCCGGCAGTTGAAACGCTATATTGATTCAGATGTGCAATTGCGTACTGAATTGATTGGACGCTTTCCTCCCCAGGCGGGTGAAACGGCCAGCCGAAGTGGTACGCTAGGAGTACTGCTTCAAGAGTACATTTCACTCTACTGCCAGCGCCATGACCAATTGCTAGACTACCTCGAACAGCGTCGTCAAGAGATTAACCAGTTGGTGCAGGGTGAGGAGTGGCAAGCTCTTCGGCAATTAGAGCAAATCAGCGCCCTTCAACCGCCTATCTCAGCCACGCTAGAACGTGAGCTTTTAGAGCTGGCTCAGAGTCTCTTTACCTGTCCTAATTCCTCCAAAACTTCGATTGAGGGAGCATTACGCAGCAAACCCCAACACGAGTGCGAACTCTCTTTCGCTAATATGACCGAACGGTGGGAAGAAGGTCGGCGGATAGCCGAGGAAGCCCACCACAAATATGACGAGAGCATTGATCACAAAATGGAAGTTTTTCTGAATGTGACAGTTCGGCAACGCTTGCGTCAAGGCGAAAGTGAGCCAGTGATTGCCGGGTTGCTGAAATGCAATACCACCGAGAAGGTACGGGCCTATTTAACCACACAGGATGGCTCAATTGTGGAACTCATTAACCACTACCTCAAACGCATTGCGGTCAAGAAGGTTCGTATGAGCGATTTTCATCCGGTGCTAAGTACGGTAGAGCAACGCCAGATTCCCGAATTGGTTAAAGAGTTTCAGCAATTCCTGATTAACCAGTTACAAGACATTGAAGATGGTGACGATACCCTTCCTATGTTGCAGGTGGAGTGAGATTATGCAAGCAAACCAAACTTTACAAAGCTGGGTACTGGAAAAGTTAGAGACTATCAAAGAGTCTCCCAATATTTTGGTACGCGATCCACTCGGTACTATTCCCAGAGAAGACCGTCAGGTCGGCAACTTTGCTATAACCAACGGTTTTATGCCTCTGTGGGCTACCACTAACCTAGCTTTTCGTCAGCTTTACGAACTGGCAAAGGCCGACCCTTCTTACAAAAAATTGCTCTTGATAGATCAGGCTCCAGTATTTCGCAACAACGTGGTAGGCAAAAAAGCTCCTCCCCCCTTTTATCCCGATTTTTTAGCTCAAACTCCCATCCAAGCTCGGCTGGAACTTGATTTACGCCACTTTTTACGCGAGATTACTGGTGATTCGGGCTGGCCCCATGAGACGAATGAGCCGCGCTATGCTCGCCTGATTATGCTGCACTTGGATGGGGTAGTGCTGGCTTATCAGAACTTGCGAAACATCGCACCGGGACGGTCGGCTGGCCGTTTTACCGACCAAGATTTTAAGCGAATTGTAGCTTTTGCCGCGCTAGGAGTAGCCGAATCTGCTTTCAAAAAGCTGGATGCTAGGGATTACTGGAAAATTGGGTTGCTGGGTCACGAGAGCTTTGAAGAATTGGAGCATTTGGCCCCTGAAGTTACGGCTACGATCAAGGACGAATTGCGGCAAGCTCCTGCGCCCTTTTGCTGGTTGGCCGACCACGATCATGAAACGGTGATTCGGGCCTTCTATTTGGCGGTGTTGTTGAACCAACATTTGCCCAACTGGAAGTTGGTGTTAGTCCATCTCGACTCCTCACTAATAAAGCTAACGAATATAGACCCCGCCGTCTTGCAAGAAGCCTCGGCCCGGTTGGTGGAGCTAGACCCGGAGCAGGCTCGGCGTGATCTGGAAACCCTAGAACAATCTTTAGATCAAGACGCGCTTCAGTCTTTGCTAATAGAGCATTTGAAATTGGAAGAACCGGAGGGCTTTACCGCCGTATTGGAAAAAGAGAGCTATTCAACCCTGCTACGTGGCTTGGCGTTGCTGCTGGCTCTGGAACAGTTGTTGGTCTACCCGCCCAAACGCGATGCTCAGCCCCGGATTTACCAAGCAGTATCGCCGGACGGCAACCAGTTGACGACCGCCTCCAACAAATCGTTCGTGGAGAGCCGCGCCTCGCAGCCCTGGTTGGATCTGGTAGAAGTATATCGGCTGGCTTATCGGATTCAGGCTATTCGGGTTGACCTCAATGGCTTTATTAAGCAACTGAAGGTAAGCAAGCCGGAGCAATTGACTTACAAACTTTTCCGCGACTGGTGGAACGGCAAACAACTAAACCGACTGGAATATTACCTTTCGGCCATGGAACGCCTAGTCTACAATAATAATTTGCTGATGCGTGACGAAAACGAATTGCCTATAATTTTTCAGGATGCTGTTTCCAGCCTGAAAACGAAGGTGAGCGAGATTAAGCAGGAGGTAAACGATCTGCTGGGCGCGTTAAATGTGCGCTTTCAGGAGATGGTGGTGCGGCAATATCCTACTTGGGTCGCCGAGGATAGTGAGGTGCGCCTGACCAGCCAGTTTTTGCGGCGTTGCCTCAAACCCTATTGGGACATCGAGACCGAAAAGGCGGCGGTTTTTGTCTTTGATGGGATGCGCTATGATATATGGGACGAATTGCTGCGCCCGATGTTGGAAGACCGCCTAGAACTGTTGGAAGATTTTCCGGCTTCGGCACTCTTGCCCTCCGAGACCGAAGTCTCGCGCTGGGCCATCGCTGCCGGAACCGAACCACAACAGTTTTGGCCGCGCAAGGCAGAAAACATGCACCTCAAAGAAGGGCTGACCCGTGAGTGTGGCTATACCGGGGAGGTAGTGCCGCTTGTACCTGAAGGCGCGGGTACGGGTGAAACGGTGCGTTACCGAGCCGGAAACCTCGATTATTATATCTTTGAGTTTTGTGACAAGGCTCTACATTCGATGCAGGTCAAGAAGTTGGATGATGGTAGCGAAGTACCTACCCGCCCCTTAGCTTATGTCTACGAACAACAGATCAAAAACTTGATTGAAACCGAAGTAATGGCGATAGTACGCCACTTGGATCCTGGTACTAAAGTCTTTATCACCGCCGATCATGGTTTTGGCCCGGTGGCTCGCCAAAAGCTCTGGTTCGACAGTAATGATTTAAACGATCCAGCAGATTGCGTCTATCTTCACGCCTTACTCAAGGTTCCTATCGAGCAGGCACTCTTGCCCAACCATGTCAGGGCCAATATTATTTCATTTACACCTCAGCAATTGAGGATGTACGATCATGAGACCATCACTAAAAAAACTGGTTCGTACTATCCTAAGTACGAGGCGGTAGTCTTTCCGAAAGTAGGTTACTCTTTCAGCCGCAACGGTTTTCCATACAGACCGGATGCCTATTCGCATGGGGGTATCTCCATTCAAGAATTGATGATTCCTATGGTGGTGATGAAGGTCAAAACTCGTGAGAAAGGGTTGCTAACCCTCGACCCGATTAGTGGGCCGAATGAGGCGTTGGAGGGCGAAGAACTAGTCTTTCGGCTCCAACTGCACCGCACAACCAGCCGAACGTCCAGCCGAAACCAGAAAGACGGCGAAGATTTGGCGGTGGAGGTAGAGGCTACCTGTACCAGCCTAGAAGTCGGCGAAGAAACCGAGGACGCGCAACCTTTGAATCTGCCCCGCCAACTTCTCTATCTTTCCCGGCAGGAGGGCGAACGGCCAGCCGAAGTGATCTACCGTTTCAAACCGGGCCGAGAGCAGGCCACCCTTAGCGAATTGCAGCACGAGCGCATGAAGCGCCTGCTGACCATCACCATCAGCTACCGCGAAGGACGGCGCACCGTCCGCAAATCTCAGTCGTTGCGGTTTACCGTCCAGCTTAAATCCGAGCGCGTTATTCGCCGTGTCCCTTCCAGCCTAGGCAGTATAATGGGCCTGACACCGAGGCAAAAGTAGAAGCAATCAACCCAGGTTACGTTGACGAACCACAGATAAAATTAAATATATAAAAATATCTGTGTCCTCTGTGGTGTCAACTGGTTGCTCTGTGTTCTCTGTGTTACTTAATTAAATGTAGAAAGGTGAGTATGGCAAAGCGGAAGAGAAGTGGTAAAAAGGGCAACCTTATTCGGCCTGACCCGATGTTTAAGGAGGTCACCACTAATACGGCTAAAGTTGCCGGAATTAACCAGTTGAGCATAGAGTTGCCCCAACTATTAAGGGCTGACCTAATCTTAGCTGTGCCAGAGGGCAAAGACCTCTCCGGCACACTCTTTGATTTCCTCTCCCCTTATTCCATCCTCGAATTTAAATCTACCAACGATGATTTTGACCAATTCGAGTTTGCCAAGAATCTAGCCCGTACCTTTCTCTTCTTTAGCGAATATAAGACTATACCCTATAACCAATTGCTGACCGCCTTTGTCTGTTCGGAGCAACCAGATAGTGTGTTAGAGCATCTTAGGGCTGAAGGTATCACAATTGAGATTGATCCTGCCACACCTTGGCTCTTACGTTGTCGGATTTGGACTTTAGAGGTAGCAATTGTAGTTTGTCGGTTACTACCTTTGGAAGAGCGTTTCTACGATTGGCTTCAATTCGCCCCTGCCACTAGCGTAAAGTGGCGCAAATTTGTTACACTCATGCTACTCAAGGGTGAAAAAAATCAGCTAGAAGTGATAATGAAGTTACATCTAAAGGAGTTTAGGCTTATGAGAATAGATATAAAGGAACATTTGAAGGAACTCAGCCCCGAACAGCGCAAGGAATACGAGGAAGAGTTATTGGGGTTTGCCGAAGATTGTATGACTGGCCTAGAGGAGTTAAACCCTCAAATGGCTAAAAGGTTTATCTCCGGTGTGAAACCCGAACTCCGCCTAGCGGGGTTAGCACCAGAGGAACGCCTCGCCGGGCTTACACCGGAAGAGGTTCAGAAGCTCAGGGAACTTCTGAACCAGAGGACTAATCCACCCAACGGTGAAAACCAGCCCAAGAATTAAGGCAGGGAATACAGCTTAAATATAAAAAATATCTGTGTTCCTCTGTGGTGTCAACTGGTTGCTCTGTGTACTCTGTGTTACTTAATTAAATGTAGAAAGGCGATTATGGCAGGCCGAAAGAAGAATTTGCAACAAAGCAATATGTTCCAGCAGAAAGTACCGCAGATGCCAGAGGGCTACTACTCCGGCGATAAACCCAACCCCAATTTGCGAGCCTTTGTCGAGGACTACCTGCGCGAAAAGCCCTACAACCCCATCACCGATAGCTACAACGTTCCGGCCTTTGACCATGCGATAGAGACCACCAAGGCCACCGCCATTTACAATATGCACACCTACTGGTCGAAAAAGCCCCACGATGCCATTCGCCAATATATTTGCCACTACACCCAACCGGGCGACCTCGTCCTTGACCCCTTCTCTGGTTCGGGCGGGACGGCCTTGGCTGCTTTGATGGAGGGACGCAAGGCGATTGCGATTGACCGCAGCCCGGCAGCCACCTTCATTACCAAAAACTACTGCACCCCGGTAGATGTGGAAGCCTTGCAGACGGCTTTCGAGGAGCTAAAGCAACAGGTAAAGCCTGAAATAGATTGGCTCTACCAAACCCGCTGTGACCGTTGCGATGGCCCCGCCACTACCGCCTACACCGTCTACTCGCAAGTCTTTGAATGTTCGCGCTGTATGTCCAGAATACCGCTCTTTGATTGTACCGAGTTAGAGAGTCAAACTGCCGATGGCAAACCAAAGAAGATAACGGTTTGTCCGCATTGCTATAAGCGGGATTTCACTGAGGAGATTAGCACCCGGAGCAGCAAGAAATTTGGGGCAATTCCAGTACTGGTCAGCTATCTCTGTGAAAATGGCTGTAAACCAGCGCGTGAAGAACGCCGCTACAACGATTCTGATCCAAACAAGCGGGACTATTTTGAAAAATACGATTTGGCTAAAATTAAGGAAATCGAAAGCAGAGAGCTTCCTCACTGGTATCCAAAAGATAGAATGATGAACGCCTCGGAAGATCAAGAATGTTGGGGCGTTAAATGGAGAGCAGGCACAAGTAATTTTCGTACTGTAGATGAGCTTTTCACCAAGCGCAATCTGTGGGCTTTGGCGGCTATTAAAGCCGTAATTGGTAGCAGGCAAGATGGCTTAGCATTAACCTTCACCTCTTTGTTACTTAACGCAAGCAAAATGCAGAGAGTAAGACTTGATAACAATGGAAATATAACAAATGGCGCTGCCGACTTAATGAATGGCACTTATTACATACCGCAAACTAACAAAGAGATAAATTGCCTTTATTTTTTTGAAAGCCGCTTTGATAATGTGGTTAAGGCCTGGCATGAAATTAGAAATGCTTCTACCAGTTTGATAACAACTTGTCAATCCAGCACAAATATTAGTTCTGTAGTTTCTAATTCTATGGATTACATCTTTACCGATCCTCCTTACGCCGATAAAATCCAATACGGTGAGCTTAACTTTGTCTGGGAGGCATGGTTAGGGTTTGATACCAAGTGGCACGATGATGAAATTATTGTCAATGAGGTGCGTGGTAAAACTGAGGACGATTGGGCCAGAATGATGGCACAGGCGATGAAGGAGTGCTATCGAGTATTAAAGCCCGGTCGCTGGCTTTCGCTTTGCTACCATGATACCTCAGAAGGAACTTGGACATTGGTGCAGGATATTATGGCCGAAGCAGGCTTTATCACAGATAAATCCGCAGCAGTACTATTTATTGACACAGGCCAGAAATCTTATAACCAAGTTACCGCCGATAAAGTGACCAAGCGCGACCTAATAATAAACTTCCGCAAACCAAAACCCGGTGAAGTAGCGGCAGCCTTGACTATTACCGGAGATGAGGACGACAGTACCTTCCGGGAGAAAGCCCAAACCATTATCCGCGACTACCTGCTTGCCAATCCGGGTACAAGCAAAGACCGGGTATATGATGAGGTGGTCAGCCGCATGGTACGGGCCGGACAGATGGAGGCCCACAACTTTGACGAACTGCTGCGCCAAGTAGCCGAAGAGGTGCGCGAACCCGTCCGCAAAAATCTCTGGGAGGACGAAACGCCCAACCTATTTGGAACGCACGAAATCGGACGCTGGTATC
The DNA here is from genome assembly GCF_037138995.1 of Candidatus Chlorohelix sp. Lineage (NCBI taxonomy): Bacteria > Bacillati > Chloroflexota > Chloroflexia > Candidatus Chloroheliales > Candidatus Chloroheliaceae > Candidatus Chlorohelix > Candidatus Chlorohelix sp. Next base: position 7,609 of record NZ_JBAXHI010000066.1, read on the forward strand.
TGAAGGAGACCGAGACGGTGGTGCTAGATACCGCCGAAGCGGAGAAAGAAGAGGCGGCGGCTCAGCGAGCCACTATTTTCATAAAAGAGTGGATCAAAAAGCACCCCAATAGCGAGGGTGTCCACTATTCCGATCTATTCGAGCATTATATTTATAGCGTGGCGGATAAGCCCCGCCGTCCCCTCAATGATTGGCTACTGGACTATTTCTACAAAACCGAGGAGGGTACTTATCGTCTGCCCCTCAACGCTAACGAGGAAGAGGAGAAGAAGCAGGGCCGGACGGCTGGCACTAACCGCCAGATCAAGCGTTTCCTAGCCTACCTACAACAAGGGGTAGCGATTCCCGATCAGCCCAACGACGCAACCCTAGCCGAGTGGATACGGCACTGCAAGCGCACGGGACTTTTTGAGCAGGGCAAACTGCTTTACGAAAAGGGTGGCCTAAACACGGATAACCTACCCGATGAACTAGCGGTCAGTGTCGAAGAGGATTACGCCATCTGTAGCCGTCGTCTAGCTCAGTCCACCGAGGCGAAAAAGCCCAAGAAGAGCAAAAAGAACACAGAGGAATAGGATGTCAGATCAAACCCAGCCACCATCCAAAAAAACGACCACCAAACGGAAGACCAAACGGAAGACTAGTCGTAAGACCATTGAGAAGGATAGCAACCTTATTCGGCCTGACCCGATGTTTAAGGAGGTCACCACTAGTATTGCTAAAGTTGTCGGAATTAACCAGATGAGCATAGAGTTGCCCCAACTATTAAGGGCTGACCTAATCTTGGCTGTGCCAGAGGGTAAAGACCTCTCCGGCACACTCTTTGATTTCCTGTTGCCTTATTCGATCATCGAATTTAAATCCACAAACGATGATTTTGACCGTTTTGAGTTTGCCAAGAATCTGGCCCGTACCCATCTCTTTTTTAGTCAGTATAAGAAGATACCTTATCAGCAATTGCTGACTGTTTTTGTCTGTTCCGAGCAGCCGGATACCATAATTGACTATCTCAAGGCAGTCGAAACCCCACTTGAGAGTGACCCCGCGACACCTTGGTTGTTACGTTGCCGCATTTGGTTACTGGAGGTGGCAATCGTAGTTTGTCGGTTGTTGCCTTTACAAGAGCGTTTCTACGATTGGCTTCAATTTGCCCCCGCCACTAGCGTGAAATGGCGCGAATTTGTTACACTCATGCTACTCAAGGGTGAAAAAAATCAGCTAGAAGTGATAATGAAGTTACATCTAAAGGAGTTTAGGCTTATGAGAATAGATATAAAGGAACATTTGAAGGAACTCAGCCCCGAACAGCGCAAGGAATACGAGGAAGAGTTATTGGGGTTTGCAGAAGATTGTATCAATGACCTAGGGGAGCTAAACCCTCAAATGGCTAAAAGGTTTATCTCCGGTGTGAAACCTGAAATCCGCCTAGCAGGGCTTACCCCAGAACAGAGGCTGGAAGGTCTTACGCCAGAACAAGTGATGGCTAAATTTACACCAGAACAACTTCAGAAGTATCTAGACCTTATAACTCAGAGGACTAATCCACCCAACGATGAAAACCAGCCCAAGAATTAAGGCAGGGAACACAGCTTACAACGCTATATCTAAAAAGCGGTGTTACTTGATTTAGAAGATAAGTATGGCAAAAGGAATTTAGGCTTATGACCATAGGTATAAAGGAACTTCTGAAGGAACTCAGCCCCGAACAGCGCAAGGAATACGAGGAAGAGTTATTGGGGTTTGCAATAGATTGTATCAATGACCTAAAGGAGCTAAACCCCCAAAAGGCTGAAAGGCTTATCGCCAAGTTGAAACCTAGAATCCGCCTACTAGAACAACGCCTAGCATGGATTACACCGGAAGATCGTCAGAAACTCCGTGAGCTTCTGAACCAGAGGCCCAGCAAAGAAGATCAGTAGAAGATCCACTGATAAAATATTAAAAATATCTGTGTTCTCTGTGGTTCTCTGTGTTCATCTGTGTTACTTAATTTAATTCTGGAATCAGGAGCTTTAATGAATACGCGGTTCAAAACCATTTTTAAGGGAAAGGTCGTCAACAAGGCCCATACCATCAATACCGGCGTGGACGAATTTCCCCGCTATGTGGTGGAATACCTAATTGATAACTATTGTGAGGAAGAGACCTTCTATCAAGATATGGAGAAGGTAGTGCGCCGCCTCAAAGAAGCTTATGTCTACGGAGCCGAAGCCGAAAGAATCCGCCACTACATCCGCGAGAACCGCCAACATTCGGTTATAGCCAATATGGAAGTCCGCTTGGTCGAGACAGAAGACAAATATTGGGGTGCTATCTCCGCCATCAACGAGAATTTTGTTAACATCCCGGAGAGCATCGTGCGGCAATACCCGATGCTGCTCTCCGGCGGTATGTGGGGTACGATAGACCTAACTTATGATGAGACCGAAATTCACAGTAAGAAGATTCGGCCCTTCAAAATTACGGCCTTCACCCCCTTCCAGGTCAGCGTCATCAATTTGGATGAATATCTGACCAAGCGAGCCGAGTTCAGCACCGAGGAATGGATTGACATGCTAATCAATTCCTGTGGTCTCAATCCTGCCTTGCTCACCTCCCGCCAAAAACTGCTCTACCTCTGCCGCTGCCTGCCGTTGGTAGAGAACAACTATAATATGGTAGAGTTGGCTCCCCGCGAAACTGGCAAAACCTACCTCTACCGCAATATCTCTTACTATTCGCACGTCCTTTCGGGTGGCAAAGCTACTCCGGCCCAATTGTTCGTCAACCTGAACACTGGCAAAATCGGTGAAGTTGGCACTCGCGACGCGGTAGTCTTTGACGAAATCGCCAACACCGATTTCAGCGATCCCAAAGCTTTCGTCAGCATTATGCAAGGCTATATGCAGGATGCCAAGTTTAGCCGAGGCAAAAAAGAGCTATTGGCCTTCGCTAGTCTAGTTTTTGTCGGCAACCTAGATGTGCAGGGCAACCTGCCCCACGAGAAATATTATCACCTATTCGAGCCCTTGCCCGATTTCTTGCAGGTCATCGCCTTTCTGGATCGTCTACACTCCTACCTACCGGGCTGGGAACTACCAAAATTGCGCCCCAATAGCTACTCCAAAGATTATGGCTTCATCGCGGACTACTTTTGCGAAATCATGCACGAACTACGCCGGACTGACCCCCTAGGCGAATTGCGCCCACGCTTCGAGTTGGTGGATTTAGCTAACACCCCACAGGGTCTTTCCGGGCGCGATCAACGCGCCATCCTGAAGACCGCTTCCGGCCTGCTAAAACTGCTCTATCCACACGGAAAAATTACAGACGAGGAACTCGAAACGATCTTGCTATTGTCCTGCGAAATGCGGCAGCGCGTCCGCAACCAACTCCACCTACTGGCTCCCGGCGAATACGACAAAGTTCGGCTGGGCGTAAAACTCAACGAAACAGGCAGACAGGCAGCCCCTACTTTAGCGGAGGAGGGCCGGGTACAGAAAGTGACCCTCCCTGAAAAACCAGCCATAGGCGAAGTAATCGGCCTCTCAGTAGCAGGCGATCATGGCAGCATCCTACGCTTTGAAATGCAAGTTACCAAAGGCAACGGGCGGATAATACCGCTCGGCTCAATTCAGCGCGTAATGCGGGAGAGCATTGATGCCGCAATCCAGTACATCAAATCCCACAGCACCGAATTAGGAATTAGCACTACCTGGTACGAAAACTTTGACATTGCGGTACAGGCAGCCTTTATGGGCATTCCCAAAGAAGGCCCCTCCGCCGGAGTTACCATCGTCACGGGCATGGTCTCAGCCCTGAAGAAGCGTCCAGTACGCAACGACTTAGCAATGACCGGCGAAATAACCATCATGGGCAAAGTGCTGCCCGTCGGTGGTATCCAGCAAAAAATACAAGCCGCCTACGAAGCGGGCCTGAAAGAAGTGCTACTTCCCGCCGACAACCTAAAAGATGCCGAGGGTCTACCCGCCTATATCCTCGACACCCTCAAACTTACGCCCGTTAACACCATTGAGGAGGTACTCAGCCGCGCCTTCGTATAGTGGTATAGGGAAAATATGGCAAAAATTGGAACTGTCCAACTTTTGCTGAAAAAATTACTTGCTGAGTGGTCTAATTTTGTCCTGAAACTACTATAGAGAACGGTAGTTCTAAATTCTAGTTTGGGCGACGCAAAGCATTGAATCTAACCATTTTTTTGTCAGTCACCCCAGCCCTGTTTGATATAAACACCTCAACATGATAACATAACCCCCAGCATCCGGTCTGATAAACAAATTGCAACCCTAACCACACCAACATGCCCAATGAAAACGATCCTACACCCCTCATAGACCCCCTCACCATCGGCGAGCTTATTACCCTTTCTGAAGCTGCCAAACTTTCCGGCCTTGGCTATGACATTCTTCGTGTCATCGCCCAAAAAGGTCGGTTCCGCGCCAAAAAATCCGGCAGCATTTGGCTCACCACCATGGCATCCGTCGAAGAATACAAAAATTCCCGCCATCGCGGATCGCGTACCGACCTCGGCAAGTGACCTATTGACGAATTTACGAACATCCCCGTTGGATGGCGCTCCGTCGCTTGATTGTTCCCCTACCCCCCAATTGCC
>NZ_JBAXHI010000067.1:0-11687 GCF_037138995.1 Candidatus Chlorohelix sp.
GGGTCACGAAGTGTCGAAGCATAGTAGAGGGTGTTGCTACGGTTAAACAGTACACTTTAGTTCGGCTGAATGACTGGCTTGAAGACGTACCCAGAGCCACAACCAGGGTCAGTCGCTTTGCTGCTCTTAAACCTGCCTCCTCATGAACCCTAGTTCGCCAACAGTATCAGCCCTGTTTCACGTTTCAGAAAGGTTGCATTAAAAGCTCGATAGTGATAGTATTTTATAGGCTGAATTGAATAACGGCAGAGATGAAGAATAGTAAGCGCATCCCTTCTTTTCATTACAGAGAACTGTACCCGGCGCAATAAAATGCGTTTGGCTGAGAGGGCAGCAGAAAGAAATGCGCCAAAGGGGCTTCGGAGTCGGTTTGTAAAAAAAGGGGGAGTTCTTTGGAGCCTTTCGATATAGCGAAGGCAAGGGCTTCAACCGGGGTGGAACCGCGCGAGTTTAACGTTAAGCTCTCGTCCCCGGGCTGTGAAAGCGCCTATTCAGGGGCTACAGGCTCGGCGGCGAGAGCTTTTTGTATGACTGAACCTTTGAAAATGAGGCAAATCGAATGATTAGGGAGGTTCACCTGAACAATGGCTAGTAATGTCACAATGGATACAATCGTATCTCTGTGTAAGCGACGCGGTTTTGTATTTCCTAGCAGTGAAATTTACGGTGGTTTTGGCAGCACCTACGATTACGGACCGTTAGGCGTAGAATTGCTGCGAAATGTACGCAACCTGTGGTGGCGAGCAATGGTGCAGGAACGCGATGACGTGGTAGGGCTGGAAGCTTCAATTCTTGGACCAAGCGCCGTATGGGAAGCCAGCGGTCACGTCAGCAATTTTACAGACCCTCTAGTGGATTGCAAAAACTGTAGAATGCGCTGGCGTGAAGACCATTTGCTGGAAGGTAATTACGAGGCAGAATATGGCGCAACCAAGCGCGATGCGGCGGGCAAATTGCTTTGTCCAAATTGTAGCGGTGAATTAACTGACCCGCGTAAGTTCAACATGATGTTCAAAACCTTTGTGGGTGTGGTAGAGGATACCGCTTCGGTGGCTTACCTACGTCCCGAAACCGCACAGGGTATGTTCTATAACTTCTCGAATGTGCTAAGCAGTATGCGTCGCAAGCTGCCTTTTGGTATTGCCCAAGTTGGCAAGAGTTTCCGCAACGAAATCACACCGGGAAACTTTGTTTTCCGCACCCGCGAATTTGAGCAAATGGAGATGGAGTTTTTCGTAAAGCCCGGCAGCGATGACGAGTGGCATAGCTACTGGATAGAAGAGCGGTTTCAGTGGTATTTGAAATACGGTATAAAGAAAGAGAATCTGCGTATTCGTCCACATACTAAAGATGAGCTTTCGTTCTATTCCAAAGCTACCAGCGATGTTGAATACGAGTTCCCATGGGGTTGGGGCGAACTGGAAGGTATCGCCAATCGCACCAATTATGACCTTACCCAACATGCCAAGCATAGCGGCAAAGACCTAAGCTACTTTGATGAGGAAACCAAAGAGCATATAGTACCCTACGTGATTGAACCGGCTGCAGGAGCTACCCGTACTGCTCTCACTTTCCTGATTGATGCCTATGCCGAAGAACCGGATAAGGATGAAACCCGGATTGTGCTACGCTTGCATCCGGCAATTGCGCCGATTAAAATTGCAGTATTGCCGTTGAGCAAGAAAGAACCGCTGGTAAATCTCTCCAAAGAAGTGGCGAAGAAGTTACGCCGCAAATGGGTAGTACAGTATGATGAAAGCCAGAGCATCGGCAAGCGTTACCGCAGACAAGATGAGATAGGTACACCTTACTGCATAACGGTTGACTTTCAAAGCCTAGAAGATAATGCTGTAACAATCCGCGACCGTGATACTATGGAACAAATTCGCGTTCCTATTGCTGAGCTTAGCAGTATGATGGATGAAAAACTGTCATTAGATTAGCTTTTGTTATTCCGGGTATATATAAACATTGGGTAAGTGTTACCATATGTACCCGGATTTTTTAAGCTTTTTTGCCCCAACCACTCTCTTTATATTCGCGCAAAACTCGCTTATAAACAGATATAGTTTGGGTTGCGATGCCTTGCCAGTTATAATGCTCCTTAACGGCTTTGTAGGCATTTTCCACACGTGCTGCCGTCCAAGTAGGGTTATTGAGAGTATGTAAGATTCCCCAAGCGATAGAGGAGGGGTCGTTAGAAATAACCTTAACTCCGGTTTCGTGATTTTTCACTACATCGCTCACTCCGCCGGTATCGCTAACAACTAAAGGCGTGCGTGCTGCCATTGCTTCCAATGCTACTATTCCGAATGGTTCATAAAGACTTGGAAAGGTAGCTACGTTCACTACTTTATAAAGTTTGTCACGAGTTTCATCTGAAATGAAGCCTGTGAAATAAAACTTGTGGCTTACCCCCAGTGTTTTAGCCAGAAGCTTATATTCTTCCAGTTGCGGTCCGGCTCCTGTCAGCACATACTTGATGTATGGATTGGTTTGAAGCACATAAGGCGCACTCTCAATTAAAGGGCGCACGCCTTTTTCATCAACCATACGTCCCACGTAGAATATAATTTTTTCTTCTGGCAAAGCGTAATGAGCGCGGAATCCGCTTAAATCTTCACCTGCCAACAAATCAAATCTCTCGGTGTCCACTCCATTAACCACTATATCAATTTTATCAGCCGGTGTTTCAAAATAATCCATTACTTCGGACTTCATATATTCGCTGCAACAGATAATACGCCACGCTTCAAAATTAAGCCACCATTCAACGTTGTTGATAGCACGCGGCAAGTTACCCGGAAGGTAACCGCGTCCTCGTCCGCGTTCGGTGGCGTGGATAGTGGCGATCATCGGAATGCGATACTGTTCTTTTAGTGCGCCACCTGTGAACGCTACCAGCCAATCATGTACATGAATAAGGTCAAAATGTTTGTTTTCAAGCTTATAATGGTCAATTAAACGATTAGCGGCTTCCTGTAGCTTGAGGTTAGTTTCCCAAGCCAGCGAAAAGAAATCGTTAAAGTCTGCTTGCGGCGGCTCTACCCGATGGATGTATATATTTTTTGTGGTATGCTCAAAACTATCCCCACCTTTGAGCATTGGGGTGAGTACATGAACCTCGACTCCTAATTTTGCCAGCGCCGGTACTAGTTCAGTTACATGTCTGCCCAACCCCCCAACCACATTGGGGGTGTATTCCCACGATAATGTCAAAATACGCATTAGGAACGCTTATTTTCCTTTACTAAATTGTTATTGATTGAGCCAGCGCCCGATAAGATTGTATTCAAGGTTCTGCACTTTCTTGAATCCAAATCTTTCGTAGAGCCTTTGTGATTGGTAATTGGTAAGTTGCGTGCTGAGTGTTACACGCCGCGCTCCTTTTGCTTCCATCATTTTGATTGCAGCTGAGAGCTGATATGCACCGTAGCCCATCCCCTGAAATTCGGGCGTTACTGCTAAGCGATCTAGGTGTCCCCAGCGTTCATACATGGTAAAGCTAAAATAACCCACCGGTTTGTTGTCTTTGCTACGGCAACAAATTTGAATCGTAACATCGGGCTGCCTAGCATAGAATCTCATCTCCGCCCGACTGTTCCACCATAACCAAGGGAATGTAACATGGTCAACTATTAGTAAATCTTCCTCCAACATCTGATTATATGAGATGGTAAAGAGCGGCATACCCTGAAAGGATTCATAGATAATAGTGTCCGGTTTGTCGTAATAAATTATATTCTCCAGAACTCCATAACCTGCATCAAAATAAAAGCGTGGATTCTCGGCGTGTTCATCGTTGGATACAACTATCGCTTGCAACTTACGCTGCCGACATGCTGCTTCCAAACTTTCAAGCAATTCTTTTCGGTGGGTACGCGCCCATAATTCGGTGATATGCCCCACCCCTTCGTGCTTTCTCCATAAATCGCCGATTATATACTCCGGTGAGCCAAGCGCTCGCATAGAGAGTCCCGGATATAAGAGTAATTGATTGTGCAAGGTTGCGCTATTAAAGCGGCTGTTCCAACTCAGATTCATATTAGCCGCATCTGCTGTCGTTAATTCTACGATATCGGATGAGCCACGTTTATATTTTGGGTCACCGCCAAATCGTTGCCGCAATTGCTCGAACAACAATGCACCTACTTCACAATATACACATCTTTTAGGCTAATTATGTTAGATGAAGTCAATTCTAGACCTTTGACATAAGGCTTAACCAATAGAAAACTCACACTATGATAGAGCGGTAAAATTGGCGCATCTGTTAGAGCAATTTGCTCGGCTTTCGCATAAATTTCAAGCCTTTTCTGTAAGTCGCGTTGTTCATCGCCCTGTTTAAGTAAATTATCGAATTGGGAATTATTATAACCACTATCGTTAAAAGTGCTTCTATTGCCCAACAAGGTACGCAGAAAGTTTTCAGGGTCGGGATAATCTGCAACCCAACCGTAAATATATATCTGGAATTGGCTTGCCGATAACCCGGCTTGAAAATCTTTATAATCCGGTTGGCGAACTTCTACTTCGATGCCAAAAGCTTGTTGATAAACCTGCTGTAGCAATCCTGCCATAGAAGTGTCGGTAGAATAAATTGTAATTTTTGGTAGATTCTGTGCGCTGCGATAGCTCGATTGGGCAATTAAATCACGCGCTCGGTTAATATCGTAGGAGAGTGACCCGGGATTACCGGTATAGCCGGGCATTCCCGGTGGTAGAATCGAATCGGCTTTAACTACCCTGTTTTCAAACATAACTCGCGCAATCCGCGCCCTATCCACTACCAGACTAAAAGCTTGCCTAATACGGGGGTCATCAAAGGGCTTAAGACGATTATTAAAACCCACATACTTTAAATCGAGTTGGGGCTTGATTACCAGTTCTTTACTCAGCGGATTATTCTTGTCGAGATAACGCTCCACATCATTTTCAGCAGCAAAAACAAAATCAACTTTGCCTTGTTCGTACAAGGTAAGTGGGTTTGAAGCCGCAGCGCCCAGCAAAATGTTCACCTGTATCAGGCTAGGAGCGCCATTCTGGTAATCCGGGTTGCGTGCTAGACGCATTATTTCATCCTTGCGATATTCGATTACCTTGAAAGGTCCGCTGCCATCTGGTTTGTCAAAAACTGCGCTTATTGTTGCTTTGTTGACCACCATAAAGGTGTTATAGGTCATTTTTGCGAGGAAAAAAGACTTGGGTGCATCGGTTTTAACCTGTAACGTAAGGCTATCCAGCACTTTCACCCCTTCAATTTCGGTGGCCTTACCCTCCAACTTTTCTTTCACCCCTGCGATGTCGTTCATATAATTTGCAGCGGGAAGGCTATTAGCAAGGGAGGGGGCGGCAAGTTTGGGATCGGTGGCGCGTTCCCAGCTATATTTAATATCATCGGCAGTTAGCTGTGCGCCACTGTGGAATTTCAAGCCGGGGCGTAGCCGGAAAGTAAAGACAGTTCCATCCGTGCTGACATCGGGCATGGCTAGTGCAAGGTCAGGAACCGGATTCATATCTTTGTCGAGTGTTAGCAATCCACTAAAAATCTGTCGAGTAAAGAAAGTAGAAGCAGAATCGGCAGCAAGCGCCGGATCAAGCGTGGTAATATCTCCACCGGTCAATGTCAAAGTCTGGTTTGAAGTTACCAAATTAGGCACTGTTGTAGGAGTCGGCACTGAGATATTAGTGGTACGCGGTGGTGTGGCTGTAACGGCAGCGGTTATCTTTACCCCACTGGTGGCAGCAGTTATCGGAGCGGTTATTATCGGAGTTGCCGTTTTATTATCTTCCCCGCAAGCCAGCAATAATTGTGGCAATACCAGAAAAGCCAGAATCCAGCCCACAGATTTTTTTAAACTGATAAGTAGCCACACCGGACTCATCTTGCTAAAACTCCTCATGCAATTAACCCGGTGTCAATCTCATTATCATTAATAAGACCGTAAACGCTGTTAAAATTGATAGTAGCGGTTGCCCATCCATTGATATTTTCCATACGAAAAGTGCCTTGTAGGTCTTTGGTTACAAGGGTATGTACAATCTGTAAGCCCAAACCAGATTTTGTACCGGAAGGGTCAAACTCGCTGGGATAGCCTCGCCCGTCATCACGGATGATGACATTGGTACGCCCTTCGCTTACAAAAGAACTGATACGTACCTCGCCCTCATTTTTGTCACGGAAGCCATGGAAAATTGCGTTGGAAATCAGTTCCATCACCAGAATTGCGAGTAGGGTAGCCTCTTTACTGGCAATAGGCACTTTGCTTTCGTCAACTTTGAAGCGGATACGTTTTTCCGGCGGTACAAGGCTGATAATAGCAATATCGGTAATCTCTTTAGCGACAGCATTAACAGTGGTTATGCCAATATCTTCGCGGCATAATAAATCGTGAACCGCGGCAATGCTTTGAATGCGTGCTACGCTCTCCGAAAGTGGCTGTACAACCTGTGGGTCATGTACCCGGCGCATTTGCATTGAAAGCAAAGCAGCTACTGTTTGCAGGTTGTTGCGTACCCGATGGTGCATTTCTTGTAACAAAGCTGATTTGATGGTCAGACCGCGCTGAGCTTCCTCATATAGACGGGCGTTCTGGATGGCGATTGAAGCTTGATCGGCAAATGAAGATATAATTTGGATTTGCTCCTCATTAAAGTGACGCTGTTGGCGAGTATAAACGCAGATTACACCTAGTATAACCTGTTCTGCCCCTATTAATGGCACACACATTGCCGCACGATATTGGTCATTAATCAAGTATTCTTCGCCGGGATGCAGTTCAAAATGGGCATCCCAAACATGTTCAGGGTGGTTGTATTCGGCAGCACGCCCCACGGGACCTTCCCCCAGTTTTACCTGCATATTTTTAACATAATCGTTGCTAAGCCCATGACTGGCAACAATAGTCAGGTAATTCCTACCTTCTTTAAGTTCATAGATGGAAGCCATTTCGGCTTTTACCAATTTCGCAGCCTGTTGTACCATTAATTCCAGCACCGAATTAATATCAAGTGTTGCGGCAATGAGTTTGGAAACGCTTTGCAAGGTGGAAAGTTCCTGTACCTTTTCGCGCAAACGCTCATCGGTTTGCTGATATAGCCGCGAGTTTTCGATTGCCAACGCGATTTCGCCCGCCACCATTTCAAGGAAGCGCACTTCTTCGGTAGCCCAACTGCGATAGGTGCGCGATTGTACCCCAATTACGCCCACTAACTTCTCACGGGTGTACAAGATAATCGGGACACTCAGCATAGAGCGTGAGGAGTCTTCCTCAAGTTGTGGTGAATATTGAAAGCGACTATCTGCCCACATATCGTAAACCGATATTGGTCGCCCTTCTTTGGCGGCAATGCCGGTGATTCCTTCTCCCAGCAATACTTCCATTGTGCCAATACTACGTTGGTTCAGACCATGCGCCGCCCGCAGCACCATTTTTTCCTGCCCACTTTGCGATTCACGTTCATACACATAAATACTGCAAATATCGCAGCCCATTACTTCTGCAACTGCCTGAACGGTGAGATCCAGCACCGAATTTTGGTCAAGGCTACTATTTACGGCGTTATTAACTTTGTGAAGGGCTTCAAGTTCATCCAGTGAACGCCGCACTTGCTCTCGAAACCCGCCACCTGAACGAGATAAAGGTCTGGCGTTCAAATCTTCTATCGGCGAATGGTGAGAAGAAAGGGAACGCATTACCAGTCGGTCATGCCCTTCCATATAGCCCTTTAACAGGCTGGAATATACCAGTCGGTTAATTTTGTCCATTTGGTGGGTCAATTCCATTCGAGATTCGATATCGTATTCAAGGGTAGTATTGATAAGTAATTGGGCGTTGATTTCCTGAAAATAGGAAAGTGCTTGCGAACTAAGGTCATCTACTGGAATTTCCACCAGCGCCCATTTTGCCCCTTCCATACTCATAAATTCGAGGAATCCGTCAAGGTCATCGGTTCGTAGCGCTTCGATTAACTTGCTAAAATAGCCGGGGTAAATATTATGCGCTGAAAAGCTGACCGATGAATTTACTTTTTCTTCGCTGAGTTGCAGCGGATAGCTAGGGCTTGGAATGTTTTCGATGTAGGTAAGCGTTGCGATGCTGACTTCACCCGGTATGTAGTCTGTACCTTCCAATTGGTAAGGTAGTTGGCTTATATTGTCCGCTTTAGCTTTGGAAAAAGTTTTGGTGACTCCATTTTCCCATTCTTCACGCCAATGCTCCTCGACCTGAGCTTTTATAAGGTCTAGGGAAGTAACAAGCCTACTCACATTATCAACTTTGATTGACTTCATTTATAAAACCCCCTCGAAACATATTCCAGAGATTTGTAAAACATTATAGCATGTTGGGGAAGATTCTTAATTTATTTGTGTAAGAGTATAGGCAATCTGTGTCCAAGTCGGAATCTGGCTTGCAGTTTTGAATCCAGCCTTGCCCAAATTGGCAGCTAAAACCCGGTCTGAATATAAACGATCTAGCTTATCGGCAAATTCGATAGGGCTGGAACAAATATAACCGTTCACCTCATTTTCTACAAATTCCAGTACGCCGCCGCTATCAGGGGCAGTGAGTACCGGCTTGTAGCTGTGCATTGCTTCAAGCGTGGCGTAGCCATAATCTTCATCTACAGGCGCATAATATACTGCCAACGCCCCCGCATATAATTCCACTGCTTTTTCTTCGCTTACGCGCCCCATAAATTCTACCCGGTGGTTTATACCAAGCGCCCGCGCTTTATCCATCAATTTTTGCATATCCGGACCTGCCCCACCGATAATAGCCCGAACGTTGCTATGGCTACGCTTGATTGTTTCCAGCAAAATATCGAGCCGTTTTGCGCCGTCCAGCCTGCTTAGCGAAAAAATGTAATCGCCATACCCATTATTATGATAAAGGGAATGCTTAAGGGCAGGATAGAGAGGCGTAGCAGGTAAGCCATTATATCGAAGCAATCGCCGGGCAACGTTTTTAGAAATAGTAAAAACGGCAAGGGCTTCACTGATGCCTAGTGAGTCTGTTTCCATTACTACTCGGCGAGCGCGTTTATCCTCATCACTCAAGCCAAAATCGCTCAAGGCTGTACCATACCAATCATAAGCTTGCCTATGCTGATGGACTAACCAAACAACTTTGCGAGGATGGCGCACTGCCCATGTAGGAAATTTGGTGCAGATAACTAAGTCAACCGCTCTGCCATTCAGCTTTTCGAGGTCAAGGGTGCGCCACAAAACAGGCTGGCGTTCAAGCTCATCTCGCGGATACCATTTGAATGGTAACGACACAATTTCAACCCGATGTCCGATTTCCCGCAATGCGCTTGCCAGCCCATCCACCAATTCTTCTGCTCCGCCACGCACAAAAGGAACTTGGCTGGCACATATCACGATGTTCATGCTTTTTGCTTCAATTGTTCTTCCAGTGAAGCAATCCGCTGTTCCATCTCATGTCCCTCTCGCGTTAATTGCTCAAGATAGGCATTGAGTTGTAGCAGGGCGCGGGTGGTAGCGGCGTTATAATTATTTTGTTGCTCCACGATGGGATTAATATACCAGCGCAACAAGAGGCGGGTTATGCGTTTAGAGTAAGCAAGCGTCCGTCCGATTAGAGGTGGTACGCCCCATGTTATGGGTAAATGTGCGCTAACGTTCCAAAGCTCATTTGCTTGTTTTATGACGCTACGCAATTCGCTCAGTTCCGCGCCGTGGAGCTTTTCGCGGCGTAATCGCACTTCTTCTCGCAATTGGTTCAATACTTCTGCTACGTTTTCATCAAACGTTTGCAATTTTTCTCCTCCTGAAACAAAAAAACCCTTCCGGTTGGAAAGGTCTTAAGAAAAGCGGGAGACGAGATTCGAACTCGCGACATTCTGCTTGGGAAGCAGACACTCTACCGACTGAGTTACTCCCGCATATATACTTTATGATTATAACAGAGCTATAAAAGTCAGTCAACAAGGAAACAGAGGCAGGCAGGGCTTATGCGTTTAAGCCAAGCAAAGCCAAAGTATGCTCAGGATGACCAGAAATAAAACGCAAACGGGAAGAAATCTTATTGTAACCGGCTTTACGCAAGAGATTTAAGGCAGTATTGCGTAAAGCAGCCATTACATGAGGACCTGATACTTTGTGAATGAGACTGGCATCCTCACCAAAACCTACATCCTTGACCCAGTGCAACTTGTTCTCAATCCCCCAATGCCCTCGCTTGAATTCTAATAAGGCTTTGACATCAGCTATCTCTTTAGGCAACCTTGTTATCCCCAACTGTAACTCCGTTTTGAGTTGCCCCTTTTCGACCCAACTCCGCCTAATCTCAAAAACTTGGGCTAGATAAGGCCAGTCACTATACTCAGCCAACTCAGTTGAGGCTCGGATTTCCCTTATCTCTATCCGTCCGTGTCCTTTATCCACTGTTTTAGCCTCCCGCATTTCTAGCAATTCTGCCCCAGTCCTCCACCACCGACTGGTTTTTGTGTCTGGCTCAAACACCATTTCTAAATCTGTCTGTAGTTTGGCTTGATTTCCCTTGACTATAAATAAATAGTCTCCTCCAGCCTTCACCACTTGTTGGCATAAATTGCGCTGGCAAAAAATAGCATCCCCTGTTAGTACCCGCCCTTCCCAGTCTATTTGGTCTATTAAAGCAGGTGCGATGGTTAATTCCGCTTCCTTGTTTTCGATAGCAATTTGTCCTAGCACTATCCCACTTTGTTGGCAAAATGCGCTCAATAAATGACAAGGGGTGCCTTTAGTTTCTTCAAATTTGAGCCTGCCACGTTGACATTTACCATCAATGGCTATCCCCTCACTACCTATTTGCCGGATTGACCCCACTACTTTAGCATCAAAAATACTTGTTAGAGCTTCTTCCAATTGCACTGGATCTAGTTCGGCAAATAGTCGCTGGAAGGTACTTTGCATAGGGGTCCTACCTTATATTAAATCCTAATATCGCTTTGACTGCCTCATTTTGACCATCCAGCCATTCGGCTATAGCTAATACCCCTAAATGATTGGACAACAGCGCACCAATGGCTGCTAATAGCATACTTACCAGATCATATTGCAGATTCGACCCCTTCCTCGGGTCGGTTATCCTGATAAAGGCACTCCTCAAATCTTTGTCTGTTATTTTTAGGTTGCTTTTCGAATCTGTCTCTGTCATGGTATAGTTCATTTGGCTCTCCTTTGGTTTGCTTTAAGCTTCAGAACTCAAATCTTACCAAATCAGAGCCTCTTTTGTCCAAACGCATTTTCCCTGGTTGGTAATGGACAAAGCGGTTAGTCTCAAACTCGAATTATTATTTTTGCCGCCTTATTCGCCTAATCTAAATCTAATTGAGCGGCTGTGGCGTTTTGTACGAAAAGAATGTTTGTATTCGCATTATTACGAAAAGTTTGACGGTTTCAAGCAAGCCATTAGCGAATGTTTAAGCCAGACCACTGATAAGCACCAAACTGCCTTAGATAAGCTGTTAGTCCTAAAGTTTCAGACCCTTGAAAGCCCAATCTATGACCTTTGATAGTATAGATACCAGCTTTGAGACGTTTGCTTTGAGCTTGTCTCTCTTGCTACCTAGTTACGGTTGCTTTAGTCTTCATGAAAAGTTTGAGCTAAACGCATTTTCCCTGAAATATTCTCTGAAAAGGCTTGACAATGAGGAGGAGGAGTGGTATATTATCCAAG
>NZ_JBAXHI010000068.1:0-11438 GCF_037138995.1 Candidatus Chlorohelix sp.
TTGCGTTCGACTAAAATAGCCGAATAACCCACAATCTAATTAGACAGCCTAATTTTGAAAGGAGGAGCCTGCGCTACAGTGCTAAAAACTTATTATAAAATCTTGCAAAAATTCAGCTTGGTTCTACTCCTTGTAGTAGCTTCAATTTCGTCAAACGATCTTCTATTGATACCAATTTTGGTAATATGTGTAGGCATGATAATTTTGGCTTTAATTTCCATTGTCGTGGGTGCAATATTTGGTGACAACTCTAGTTCAAGCAATAGTAGTCAAACCCAGTATGGTCGGGATTATGGTCAAGATTATGTCAGGTCTGAGGAAAGACGGAAAGATTTCCAAGAGAAAAAGTTACAACGTGACTTAAATCGTGGCACAACCGATTGCTGGAATACTGAAAGAAATGGCTTCGGAGCAGCTTATCACAAAAATAATGATGGAAGTCGAACTTACAAAGATGGCGACGGAAGACCTTGGTGGTGGTAGCCTTTTGAAAATTGCTGCCCAGTAATTTATTGATATTTGTATGAAAAATACTTAATGAGGACTTTCGCTTTATAGATGATTTTAGGTAATGGATTTAATCCCCTTGTCTCTAAATTCAGGTTCCTTTTTATTGTTCCAAGCGAAAGTCCTATTAATATCAGGTTAATGAAACATAGCGACATAAACCAATCACCTTTACTTGTGGATTCGGGGTACAGGGAGACTCATTCTCTGAAAATGAAAAAAAGGTAATTAAATGAAGTGGGAAGATATACTTGCACCTGTAATTGGCGGGACGCTTTTTACTAGCTTTTTTGGATACATGGCTCTTAATGAAATGCGTTATGAACATTCAGAGATAGAACAAAAACGTGACCGTATTATATTCATTACCGTTTATGGATTGGCATTACTTTTTTTGGTCATATCCATATTTAGGAGGTTACAGGATAAAAACCAGCCAATTGATATTGAATTCATTTACGGGTGGTTTATGTTATTAGTAGTTGCTAATTTTTTTGTCTCATGGTTTGTCGCTTTGTTTGTAAACTGGATATTTGAAGAAATAGAATGGAACAAATGGAGAGGAGTGCTAAAGATAACTGTAATAGCCGGCATAATAGCTGCTATTATTGCTGGTCTAATATGGCGCAACACTATAAAAGAGCAAGAAACACTTGCGGCGTGCTCTAATCTTGCTTCTACGGTTAATACTACGCCTAGAGAAGTTACTTCTACAGTTCCACAAACTTCACCTCCAAGTAAAAGCAGCACTGCTACAGAGAATATCAAATATAGGGAGGCGATAGATGGTGCCAACAAAGCTATTCAATTAAATAGTAGAGACTTAAAAAGTTATCTAATATTAGGTTCCTCATATGTCAATTTAAAAGATTATGATAAGGCTATAGAGAATTCTAACGAGGCTTTAAAAATAGATCCGAATTCTGCATATGCATATCTGACTTTGGAATATGCTTATAGGGGGAAAAAGGAATATGACAAAGCCTTAGAGAACGTCAATAAGGCAATTGAATTGGAACCAAACTATCCAGAAGCTTTTCAACAGCGCGGTGTCTTGTATGAGCTGTATTTAGATAATTTAGATAATATTGAAAAAGCCATAGAAGATTATAATTGGGCTATTGAACTTGATGCTGATTATGCTCGGGCTTATATATCACGCGGCAATGTTTGCATGTTAAAAAATACAAACTATGCGCAGGCGCTAACAGATTTAAATAAAGCAATTGAACTAGACCCTTCTTTTAGTTCAGCTTATTGGTTTCGAGGGTTTTTTTGGGAACATTCAGGCAATAATAAAGACCTTGCTATTGCAGATTACAGGCGTGCAGTTGAATTAGGTTACGAATCAGCTCAAGAAGATTTAAATAGACTAGGGGCGAAATAAGCTGGTATGGTAATATCGTTTAAAATTACTGCGAGAGCAGCCATCATAAGTTTAATATTTTTGCTAACTGTGGGTATACTGGCGTGGTTTTTATTTCTCAAAGATGATCCAATTGTTGGGAAATGGGAACAAGATAATGGTTCTATTATAGAATTTTATCAGGATGGCTCAATAGCCTTCAGTGTTGGCTCAATCGGTGGAGAATTTGGTTTAACAGAGGGTATGCAGGGTAAATATCATAGGGTAGACAATAGCCACATTAGATTTGAAGTTGTAGGGGTAGCCTATTTAACGCAAGTAAACGAAGTAAAAATTTATGGTGATAATCTTACATTAATTGACCCAGGAAGAAAGTCTTATAGTTATATACGTTATAAAGAATTGGAACTAACAAAACAGAACCTAAAAGGTTTATGGAAGCCCAATTCCCCGGGTAGAATTTGTCCGAATGAGACGCGAAAAGATGATTCTAGCAAGTTTATTTCTTCAGTTAGATTCATGGAAGATGGAACGCTCCAACTTCCTACAGTAGGTCCTTTTGGTATTTCAGGACGTTATTATCTCGATAATAACACTATAAGAATTTCTACAGATAAAAATGATATTTTTGATTATGGAACCAGAAAAGCGGTTATAAATGCTTATCAAACTCAATGCAAAGCGGTTTTATCTAATTACCGTTTGGTTCTAAAAGATGGTACTAGTAGCCAGATTTTCGCTAGAGATACCGTCGGCAAATAATAAAAGGGTCTTTTTAACAATTATCCGCTTGCTAAAAACTCTGGAATTGGCGAAGCACCTGAAAATTACCGGGAGCAGAATCTTGTTAGCTATAATTTTTGTCGTAATAAAAATCCTACTGGGAATAGTAGGAGTTGTCCTTCTCATAAGCATCTTTCTTTGTTTCCTTTATAGTCCTTCGTGGTTGCTTTTAATGTTTTCTTTCGGTCTAATGGACGGAAGCATCCAAGCAGAAATTGCCTCAAGTGAAACCACCAGTGGAAGAATATTGGGAACACTTTTCTTTGTTTTTATGATAGCTTGCTGTGTCTTTAGCATTGGGGCAATTATCATAATAGGTGTCCCCTGTTTAGAGTACCAATTTCAGGAGATTTATACTTGGATTGGTTCGTGAAATGTATTAGGACAAACTCTGGTGTTCGATTAATAATGGAGGAAAAGCTCAGAATCTGCGTAAGATTTAGTGGTTCACTATCAAAAGATAGACAGCGGTGGTCAAATTAGCTATGCCGTTTCCGCACCTAAAACCATGAGCTTCGCTTGCTCTCCCATAAATAGGGCAGCCGACCACTCGCTAAAATCTAGTAGAATAGGGTGAAACAATGCCCCTTACTTTACTAATATGCGAAAAAGGGCTTCATTTCCCGCTTAACCACTAAATTTTACGCAGATCCCGATCTTTCTTAATTATTAATCGAACACCAATTACTAACCAGTAGCACATTGTGAAATAGAAACCAGCTTATGAACAATCTAAGCGAATATGTTCTTAAAAAGCTGGATTTTGAAATTAGAACAAGTGTTTACCAGATTGCCCCTGGTTATACCTTCGCTCATATTGGGCCTTTACCACGAAAATTTAGGCAGATCTGATCTCAATTATTAATCGAACACCAGGTTTAGCCAAAACCTGAAAAAACCATCAAGTTGGTGGGGTTGAGAAGCCACTCTATTTAGAAAATCCCAACGGCGTGGCTGCTCTAATCAGTTCTTTTGAGGCTGATCAGGCATCTGGAGGTCAAGTTTATTCTCCTTTACGCAAGGAAATAAACCTGACCTACGGTAAAACTACGGTCAGCTTTGCTTGCTCTCGGTACAGGTGAGTTTGTTCGCACTTGCACCGTCAGTAACGATAGCCTGTATTTGTACCCCTGCGAAATTGGCTATTCTGATGCCGTAAAGGAAATTGCCGCCGGTCAACTTGAGGCCGTCCGATGTTGTGCCTTTTCCAGTGATTGTTACTTCCGGCCCGTTACTGCACCGCCCTAAGATTTGCACCCCTGGACGCATCTTGGGCAGTTGGGCATTAGCCGTAACGCTGGTTAGGGTACTATTGAACATAATGGCGTCGCCACTCTGCGCGCTAGTCAAAGCCCAGGTCAATGAATTGACCGTGCTGGAACTGCCATAATCCTGGTTATTGTTCACCGTCCAGGTAGCATTAATCACTGCAAGAACGGTTGTGTCACTGCTGCTCTGGTAGCTATCGTCTCCGGCAAAACTGGCGCTTAACCCTGTAGGGTAAGCTCCAGTAGCGATACCGCTCAGACTAATAGTGTTCAGAGTTGCCACCCCGGAGGCGTTAGTGATAGCTGTACCAACAGATGCCCCATTGAGTTTGAAAGAAATGCTCTTGCCATTAACCCCACTGCCACCACTGTTGAGAGTAGCCGTGAGATTAACTGTTCCACCATAACTGCCGAAAATCGGAGAAACTGTTAAATTGGTAATGGCTTTACTGAACCTGTAAATCACTCCTTGACTTTGGTTACGACTGGGATTGCCGATAAGAGCTACAGTGCCATCGCTACTCAACGCTACCGCTGCACCAAATTCGTCAAAAAGCATACTGTCGGAAGCTACCAAAGCTGAACCATTCTGATCCCAACTTGTTCCGTTCCACTTATAAACAAACACTGCGCCACCTGCTTTCCCAACCGGAAAGGCGGCCCCAATAATAGCCGTAGTGCCATCGCTACTCACCGCTACTGACTTGCCAAAGATTTCTGCAACCTGCCCATTAGGGTCTACTAACGCTGCCCCTAGTTGGCTCCAAGTTGTACCATTCTTTTTATAAACATACATAGCACCTTGGAAACTTTTATAGTTAATTGTTTTTTTAGGAGCGCTGATGAATGCAGTCGTGCCATCACCACTCAATGATACGGCAGTTCCAAATTGATCCATACCGAGGGTGTTGGAAACTAGCCCCTCTCCTTGTTGGCTCCAAGTCGTACCATTTCTAGTAAAGATATACGCTTCACCCTTGTAGGCATGCTTGTAAGGAGCCCCAATGAGGGCAGTTTTACCGTCACTACTCAATGCTACTGACTCGCCAAAGCCATCAGCCCAACTTGTATCGGAAGCTACCATCGGTGCCCCTTGTTGGCTCCAAGTAGTGCCGTTCCTTATATAAGCATAGACTGCCCCATTCCCAAGACCTTTGTTAACCGACTTACGTGGAGCACTGATGATAGCCGTAGTCCCATCACTGCTCAGTGATACCGCTGTGCCAAAGTAGTCTTCAACCTCATTTATCCCATCAGGCATTATAATTGGATCACCCTGCTGTACCCAGGTCGAACCGTTCCAGTTAAAAAAATACGCCTCGCCTTGCTGAAAATGGCGAATATATGGAAAGATTGGCTCAGTATAAGTCTTGTTTTTAGCACCGATGAGAGCAGTTTTCCCATCTCCGCTCAATGCTACTGACCAACCAAAACTGTCAGACGCTGCGCCATCGGAAGCTACCAGTTCAGGACCCTGCTGTATCCAGGTTGAGCCGTTCCACTTATAAACGTAAGCCACTCCCTGGTTTACCTGATTATTAACCATTTTGTTTTTAGCACCAATGAGGGCAGTCATGCCATCACTGCTCAATGCCACAGCCCCGCCAAACCAATCACTCGCTGAGCCATCTGCGGCAGCGAAGGCAGGTCCCTGTTGAATCATAGGCACGTTAATAGGCACATTGTTGGCAAGGGTGGTAGCGTTTGCCGTATTGGAGTAATCAGAATCAGTTCCATTATTGGTAGCCAACACCCGGTAGTAATAGGCTGTATTGGGAGTTAGCCCGGTATCGCTATAGCTGGTAGTGTTAGCAGCAAGTGTTGTGAGCGATGTCCAACTTGTGCTACCGTTGGGGCTGCGCTCTACCCGGAAACCGGTTTCATTATCGGAATTATCGTGCCAAGTTAGGTCAATCCGAGTGCTAGAAATAGGGCTAGCAGCCAACACAGTAGGGGCTTTAGGCGCGAGCGCGACAGTCCAGCCCATATCCTTGAACATTGCCAACATAATCGGACCCGGGTTATGTTGCGATTCACCCGTCCCGATTGAATAAGTCATCAAGGAGTTGGAAGTGTTATTGTATATATCATCCACATGTGAATAACTCGTACCACTAACCCAAGTAGTGGGGGCGTAGAGCTTTACTCTATTGCCCCCGTTTATTTCCTTGACGGTAGGAGAATCAAAATAGATATTGTTGCTTACCAGTTGTGAACCCAAAGCAACAGAAGGATTGGGAAATAGCCCGGTATTAACCAGAGATTGCCCCGAACCATTCACCACAAACCGATCATAAATAATGGGGTAGTTAGGGGATACACCAAACCCATAGCTGCCACTGCCACTGTTATAATCCATACCTCCGTAGAAGCCTAGCCCATGCCCGACTTCGTGCATAACCACGCTGGTAAAATCAATCAGAGTTCCGGGAGTATTGCCATCGGTTCCGTAATACCAACTAGGGTAGCCACTGTTGAATTCTGCATATATATCCGCATATCCGGGATTATTATCAGAACCGTGCAATTTATCCGCCAGCGCATCACCGTACCAAGTATTGGCGCTGGTTGCTCCGGTGAAACCGTAGTGTATGTAATTGATTCCGGCTGAGCCAAGAATACAAGCGTCATTTGCACTACATGTCTGCAAGTTAGTCCAAGTAGCATCGATAACAATCGGCACCGGAGAAGTTATTTGGGTAGCCCAAATATCAAGCGCATATTGAAAAGCAGCTTGTGCCTGAGTGGTAAAACCGGTGTAAGTTA
Organism: Candidatus Chlorohelix sp.; assembly: GCF_037138995.1. Taxonomy (NCBI): domain Bacteria; kingdom Bacillati; phylum Chloroflexota; class Chloroflexia; order Candidatus Chloroheliales; family Candidatus Chloroheliaceae; genus Candidatus Chlorohelix; species Candidatus Chlorohelix sp. The sequence continues at coordinate 6,691 of NZ_JBAXHI010000068.1, forward strand.
CCGAAAAAGTAGCGGTCGGGGTAGCCATTACACCGTTGAGATTCTGTCTATTACGCAAGAAGTTGGACGGTGGCGGAACCTTAAACGGGTTTGGTTTCCCGTCGGTCATTAGAATAAGGGGGTTATTAGCAGACGCTTTATTTGAAGATTCCTGTAAAGCCGTTCCCTGAATGATGAAGGAATTGATAGCCAGTTGCAATAGTAAAAGTATCGCTAATGGAAATGCTGCCATATAATAAATTTTACGCATAATTCTCCCCTAGTCTTGATGATGTGCTAGATAAGCAAGAAATCAGGCTTGCCTAAACCAGCGGTTCAAATATAGTGATAAAGTTTGTCCCCGTTTCACTACCCAGCGTTTGGTTTTGGTGTTAGATTAATAATTGAGAACTATCAGGATCTGCGTAAAATGTAGTGGTTCAATAGCAAAGGTCAGACAACGGTGGTAAAACTGGGTATGCCGTTTCCGCCCCTAAAACCGTGAGCTTCAACGTAACCGTCCACGGATCGAAATGTAGGCTCAAACTTGGGGTAAAAATGTCCAAACCATTTGGTGCGAAAAGCCTGAGCCACAAACTCAATATTAATTGGAGATGAAACTGGAATTGCCCGGCTGCACTCTTATACTAACAAGCGAGTTGGGCTATCCATTTCTTCTTCCTTTAGCCAGCGGTGAAGTTCATTACTTCTTCTAGTACCGAACTACTAACACCGACAGTAGGTGCAGTAACTACCAGCGTTCCTCTAACATCTGGTGCAGCATAGTTCGAGCTATATAGCTTCACTACCACGCTGTATTTACCCGGCTTGGTCGGTGGTGTCGTTAAACTGTTATAAAGTACAACCACTTGGTTCTCCAATCCTAAGCCATTTGGAGTAACCGTATACCCGACCTTCTTCGGTTTCCCGTCGTAGGCTTGACTTAGGCTCGTCTGTTCCAACTTGAGCGTTGCTACCGCTTTATTAATAAGCAGTACCCCATACGCTTTCCCACTATATATCGGATCGTTTACCGTGACCGTGACCAAGTACCATCCCGCGCTGGTCGGGTTGGTCACTAATCTACCATCATAACTGTAGGTGACTACTACCGCGAGATTAGCTGGACTAGTCGTTACGCTCACGCTCTTGGCTTTCCCGTCATAGGTCTGTACCAAATTCCCCAGCGTTACTTTGGCGGTCAACTTGCTCACCGTCAGGGTTGCGCTGCTACTTGTAGCAGGATATGCCGCATCACCAGCAAATTGAACCACAATCGGGTAGTTTCCGGGTAGAAGGTCTCCTATTGCCTGTTTCACTGCTGCTGAACCTAGGGTCAGCTTTAGGGTGGCGACCCCATTAGTCCCTGTAGTCGGGCAGATCGGCATCCCACTCACGTTGCATGCCGCTTTGCCGTTCAATTTAAAACTAACTGTTTTGCCCTTTATCCCGTTTCGGTTACTGCTCAGCTTGGCGGTTAAAGTGATTGTGCTACCGTATGCCGCTTTGAGGTTACTGATACCCAAGCCAGGAGTTGGGTTGGTAATCACTTGGCTCAATAGGTCAGCAGTGAAGGTGCTGTAGTTCACATCCCCTCCATAGCTAGCTGTCAGCATGTGATTACCAATGCTCAACTTATCTGTGCTGAAAGTAGCTACCCCATTGCTGTCCAGCGTGGAAATACTAGTAGTAGCGTTATTGTCTAGGCTGAAGGTGACGCTACCTGTAGGAGTGCCGTCTCCTGGTGCCGCGGCGCTCACTTCTGCCGTGAACGTTACCAACTGCCCTACGATAGTTGGGTTACTATCTGAGGTTAGTTTCAGGGTAGTAACGGCTTTGCTTACCACCAGAGTTATCGTATCGGCGCTGGTCACGTAATTAGTGTCACCGTTGAATGTAACTGTAATAGTGTGGCTACCAACTGGCAGCCAGTTAAGGGGGGTGAAGTTGGCTACCCCATTGCTCAGGTTTACTGTTGTACCTTGTAAAGCGCCATCAAGGTAGAAAATGACCGCGGCATCGAGCGTGTTAGGTGCTGGGGTGACCGTAGCAGAGAAGGTAACGCTCTGTCCGTAAACTGGATTAGCTACCGAGCTAGAGAACTTAGTGCTGGTTGTGATCGGGTTTACGGTGAGGCTGTTCGAATTGCTGCTACCCACAAAAGAGTCATTTCCTGCGAAAGAAGCTGTAACCCCGCTAACATAAGTCCCTGAGCTGATTCCAATCAGGCTGACATTGGAGAGCGTGGCTACTCCGTCCGAGTTAGTAGTTGGGCAAGCGGGTAGGCTATTGCCACATACCACCTGACCATTCAAACTAAAGCTGATAACTTTGCCGCGCAAAGTCTGCCCATTAGCAGTTAGAGATGCTTTCAACGTGACGGTGCCGCCATAAATTCCTTGAGCTGATTCAGTTGCCAGAGCGGTGATGGTATTCATGTAACCTACACCAAAGTAGGTGCCGGTAAGTTGCGACAAACTCGGCGAAGTTGAAGCATTGACAGAAACAGTAATACAACCAGTAACGGCATCATATGACTGGGTACTAGCTAGTTCCCAGACAGTCCCATCGTACCAGTACGCTACCTTATCTTCCCTGGGATTACAGAAGGTTAGGTTAGCAGCGGTGAAATTAGAGTCAGCCGCCACATTAACATCGAAGAAATCAGTGCCACTCTGGAAAATAGCTTGCCCATTTGGGTTGGAAGAGAAAATCGCTACGCTTACCGTGCCGCTACCACCACGGGCTTCCAAGGCTACACTTCCAGACGTGGAATTGGCAGAGGCAATAGTAGTGGGTTGATCGGCAGCAGTTGAGGCTGTACTGGAGCTCAGTATTTCTACTACGGAAGAGGTGACATAGAAGACCATCGAATTTGAGGTGATTCCTACAGGGGTATTATTAAACACGGTAAATAATAGCACACTGACTGTGTTCAATTGAGCTACTGGAATAACCGCAGATAATGTGGTGGAGCTTATATAGGTTGTATCCAGATTGGTGCCGTTTAAGCGTACCAACGAACTGGGGATAAATCCGTTACCAGTCACCGTTACGACTATCGGATTTGTGGGTTGAACCGTTATTGTCGCAGGATTGATTGAGGTGATAGAAGGTACTGCTCCGGGCGCTACATCAAAGCTAATGCTATCGGCTGAGGTCGCACCTGTTGCGCTCACCAGCAACTGATAGTTCGTACCGCTCTTGTCAATGCTCAAATCTGTGAAGGTCGCAATACCGTTAACCGCATTTACTGTGACTATACCACCAAGTGCTGCCCCTGTTGTACCCGTTCCGCTCTTGATAGCAATGGTCACTGTGCCAGTGTAACTTGTATCAGTGCTGCCGTTCGCAGTCTGTATCGTCACTATCGGTTGGGTAGTGAAAGCGCCCCCCGCTATTGCGCCACTCGGTTGAGTAGTAAATGCCAGTTGGTTGGTTGCTACAAACTCATACGCACCAATGTCACAACCAGTACCCTGTGGTCGGCTAACCCCGCGCTGGTCAATGGTAACTACGCAATTGTTCACCGGAATCGCGTTTATTGCCGAACTGCCGGACAGTAGCGCAATGGTAAGAGTTACCCCACCATTATCTTTGGGAGTATCCAATTTCGCATCGGTAGTGTTAATGCTAGTGCCACTAAATCCACAGGTATAACTCCCCGATGCGTTTGCCTCAAGGTTATAGCCTAAGTCTGTGATGCTGCCGTTACAAACGCGACTGCCTTGCAACAGGCTATTCCTCAAATTGCCTGTTCCATAGATGGCTCCGCCCTCACCGCTAGAGTTATTGAGGAAAGTAGTGTTAGTTACCATAGCTGTGCCAGTATTGTTAAAGATAGCCCCGCCGTTTTGGGTAGCGGAATTGCTGTATAGGCTAGAATTGCTTATCGTTACTGTGCCACCATTATCAATAGCGCCACCTTCGTTAGATGTATTGTTATACAGGCTGGAATTGCTCACGGTGAATGTGCCCCAGTTAGTAATAGCGCCACCCCAAACCTGAGTGGAATTGCTGTATAGGCTAGAATTGCTTATCGTCACCGTGCCGCCATCGTTATGAATAGCACCACCCCAAGTTTGAGCGGAATTGCTGTATAGGCTAGAATTGTTTATCGTTACTGTGCCATAGTTATGAATAGCCCCGCCACTTTCCTCAGCGTAACCCCCGGTCAGGTTGAGATTAGTGAGGGACAAGCTTTTCTCAGCGTTGACGTAGAAAATCTGATATTGATTATTCCCACTGATAATAACCTTACCTGCTCCCGTGTTGGTCAGGGTCAAGTCATTGGCAATGGCTTGAGTGCCATCTAGGATGATAGAGGTATCAGTATCACAGTTAAAGTCTAGCTCGCCTCCTGTGGCAACAACTGCTTTTAACGCATCCAAACTGCAACTACTCGCCGCATACGTAGAATTATTTGCAGTTGATACATACGAAAGTATGGAGATGAAAACCAGTATTGGTATAATAGTAAATATATAGGCACGACTTCTTGATTTACGCCCTAACTTTGTACCCATATGTTGAGGTAATTTCATTGAATACTCTCCTTTACCACCATCGCAGCTAGTAGCAGTTTAGGTATAGGTGCATTTCTCGGTTAACCGGATGAGTCTATACCTCGGTGCGCCAAAAATTGTGGCTACGAGTGCAGCGCTATCGAACATCTTATAAGTACAATCTTTTCGTTTATGCCTGTCAGAGTATTGGATGACGTTTATAATTAGCGAAGCTATATCGGAAACTTTGTGTCAGTGTTCATT
>NZ_JBAXHI010000069.1:0-10262 GCF_037138995.1 Candidatus Chlorohelix sp.
TTCAAGTTTACATTGATAGAGAGAACGAAAGCTACCAGATTGTTGAGGTCAGTGTCGGTAATGGTATCTGTATCAAATGGGGTCATCAAGTTTCTACCATTGCGAACGTTGCCGCGAATGTAAGCTGGGTCTAGCGCGTTGGTGCTAGTGGACAGGTTGGGGCATCCGGTGGGACCAACTGCTGTTCCCATGTTGGAATGGCAACCTTGGCAAGTGATTTTGAACATTTTGGAGCCAGCCACTGCATCACCTTTTTCCGCTGCCCTTGCTGCTGCAAAAGCGGCACCTGCGCCACTTCCGCCTGCTGCTGCTGCTACGGTAGTTGCGCCCGCTGGCGCTGCGGTAGTTGCGCCCGCTGGTGCTGCGGTAGTCGCGCTTGCTGGCACTGCGGTAGTCGCGCTTGCTGGCACTGCGGTAGTCGCGCTTACTATGGGTTTGACTCCACGTGGCTCTAACTGGATAGAACGCAGGTACACGGTTACTTGGTATAGCTCATCTGGGCTGATAACGTATGGATAAGGGTCATTATCATCTGCTAATTTTTCCTTAAAATAAGGCATACCTACTTGTTTCTGTGGTCCGTAAACGCCTAAGCGCACCTGCTTAATAATAAAGTTGGCATCACGGGCGTTAATGCTGCGGTCAAGGCGCGGTCCTTGCCCGGTTGCGGCAGTACCACCCACTGCATGGCAAACTTGGCATTTCAAACTGAAGACCTTTTTTCCAGCAACGGCGTAATTGCTGTAAACCACCGGGTCAATTTGGCTGTAGTTAGTAGAATCGGAGGCAACCAACTCTGCCCGAATCAATTTGTTATTGCCAAACGAATTGGGAAGTACGATGAGCAAAAGAACTACAACGCCAATGGCAATGCCAGTAAACCATACTCCAAGAACCGTTAGTTGTACCGACGCATCCCCTAACACAGAGGTAACATTGCGCGATTGTTTTAGCTTTAGCAGTCTAGTGGGCATAAGACCATCCTCTCTAGTGAGCCTATTACATGTTCAGGCTCCGCAGCGTTGCATGAGCAAAAATCCTGCGAGTGCCCTTATACTCGTTAGTATAAAAGTGTAATCTTTTTTGAGGGGAAAAAATATAGCATAGGCTACAAACGATTTTTTCCCACATCTCTTTGCCACCGCTGGTTTGCCAAGCTTGCCTGTGCTTTGTTACAATCGCGCATGTTGTTTAATTCGCAACGCAGGGAGATAAAAAAATGACTGCTGAAGTTACTAATAGCCTTGAAGAATTTTTGGCGCAAAATCCTACTTCGCTGGAATTGTACGAAGAAGCGAAGCAGGTTTTTCCAACCGGCTCAACGCATGCCAGCCGTTATTGGGAGAATGCGCCGGGTTTGTATTTTGAACGCGCTCAGGGGGCTTATAAATGGGATGTGGATGGGCATCGTTATATTGATTATTGGATGGGACACGGCTCGCTTATTTTTGGTCACGCTCATCCGGTAATTACTCAGGCGCTGGTGGAGCAAGTTTCTCGCGGTACGCATTTGGGCGGCAATCATCCCGGTGAGGTGCGGTGGGCGCAACTCATTTGCAAATTGATTCCTAGCGCGGAGCAGGTGCGTTTCTTCAGCAGCGGCACCGAAGCTACTATGATGGCGATGCGCCTTGCCCGTGCTGTTACCGGGCGCGAGAAAATTCTGAAGTTGGAAGGGCGTTTTCATGGCTGGAATGATTATAGCAGTATAAATCAAAGCAAGGTTGCGCCGGTAGGTATTCCACAGGTGGTAGCGGACAATATATTGGTGTTAAGCCCAGACCTGCAAGAGATTGAGAGAGCTTTTGAGGCGGATAACACTATAGCGGCTGTTATACTGGAAGCGGATGGCGCAAGTTATGGCGCAGCGCCAAATCCTCCCGGCTTTTTGGCGGGATTGCGCGAATTAACCCGGCGCGAAGGGGCGTTGTTAATCTACGATGAGATTGTGAGCGGTTTTCGTTACAGTCCGGGCGGTATTCAGGCAATCGAAGGGGTGTTGCCTGACCTAACCTGTCTTGCCAAGATATTGGCGGGTGGCTTAAACGGGGGCGCGGTGGTTGGTAGCCGTGCGATAATGGCGGCGTTCGACCCTGCTTCGGGCAGAAAATTCATTCGCCATCATGGCACTTTCAACGGCAATCCGCTTTCTGCGGCGGCGGGCGTGGCTGCCCTTTCGATGATTGCAGAGCCAGACGCGCAAACTACGCTTTATGATTATATTGGAAGATTGGCTGACCGACTCCGTAGCGGGTTACGCAATGCGATTCTTGAAGCGGGTTTGAAGGGTAAGGCGACCTCATACGGGCGGGGGTCGGTTTTCCATATTTTGCTTGGCGCACCCTATGTAGCGGATTTGCCCGAAGACGGAAATTTGCTGTCGGTAGATTTTTTGCCCTATTTTAAGAAACCGGAAGTACAAGCGCGTCTTAAAGCCGGTCTTTTACCCCAAGTGGCGGAGTCGTTGCGGGTTGAACTGGATTTGCGGGGAGTGCAGTTAATGGGCGGTCACGGCGGGTTTGTCTCAAAGGCACACACCGAAGAAGATATTGACCGAACGGTTGAGGCTTTTTCGCAAGCGCTTTTCGCTCTCAAGAAGGCAGGGATGCTATAACCCTTATGTCCGATGAAGTGAAAGAAAATAAACCGAGGGGTGATGCGCAAAATGGCGTTTCACCCGTATTTTTTGGGCTGGTGTTGTTCGGTATATTATTAGTAGCGGTATCTTTTATGCTGTTTTTGACGCTTGGCGACACTAAAGAGACTGCTGCCCCTGCTAGTCTTGCCCCGATTGCTTTACAGGGCAAGGAGCTTTTCATGCAGCAAGGGAAATGTGGCGCTTGCCATGCGGCAGAAGGGCGCAAGGCAGGAATCGGTCCGCGCCTTAGCATGCTCAATTTAGGGGATGAGGCTACTCGCAAAATAATCCGAAACGGTAGGGGGGCAATGCCCGCCAATACTGAGTTAGGCGAGGATGATATTACAAAAATAATGGTGTATCTGAACGCGCTCAAATTGGCGGCAGCGGGAACTTAAACCGCTACTTTGCCGGATTTGTGGCTGGTTTCTTCTTCCAGCAAGATTTCGGCGATGGTGTCAGAGGCACGCCGTTGCCATTTGTAAAAAGTATCTTCGTCCACATCGCTGAGCCATTCTAGCACTTTTTCGACTTCTCCCGGTTCGCGGATACTGTTCTTGCGCCTTTCTTCAGCTATTCGGCGAGCTTCGGCAAAGGCGTTTTTCTTAGAAACTTCTCGAATATAGGGGAAATAGAGAGAGTTATAGTAGCGCCACGCTTCCGAAGTACCGAAAATAGCTCCGTCCGGGCGCAATCGTTCAATTAGTTCTGTCAAAAGGCTTTTGAGGGTTGCCGCGCGGTTGAGGCGATTATCATCTAAATTTTGTAGTTTGAGCCTTTTCTCCACGATGTTCAAGCTCAACAAGGGGCTTTTAACCAATTGGGGGGGACTTTTTAGGCTGGAGATGGCACGCCGCACCGCGTCTTTAAAGGCTTTCTGGCTAAAAAAGCTTTCTGCTTCCTGTATTTGCCCATGAATAGATACTAACGGCACGGTATTTTCTTCTAGCTGCTGAATTTCTGGCACAGGCGCGGGTTGAATGGCTAATTCTAAGGCATATTCTCGCGCTTCGGAGCGAGCTTCCTGCACCGCTTTACTAAAGAAGAACTTGTCCAAAATGTCCCGCAAGCGGTCGTATAAAGTATGGCTGGTGGTTATCAGCCCGGTCATAACCAATACCGAAATCGGCGAATTAAAGCCAACGATTCCCATTAGTCCGATATAGACAAAATTGAACAGAAGTATTGAAATGAAGCTGTAGGTAAAGTCACGCCCGATTTCTTTGCCTTCTACCAGCAAATCGTAATGGGTTATCGCGTAACCGAACAAGCCTAAGCCTATGAGTAGAAGGATATGGGCGGGTAGGTCGGGAAATTCGGTTAGGTAGAAGTTTACTTTAACGGAAAGATAGATGCTGCCTATGATAAAACAGAGTGACCCAATCGCTAACATTACTATTTTTGTGCGGCTTGCGCCGGAGGAAGGCTCTTTCCCGCTTCTCATTAGACCGTATAAGCGGGTTAAATTGATGAAAGCTCCGAACCCTGCCAGCGCGATATATATAATGAAAAACCAGTAAAAAGGACCCGCTTTGACATACAAATGTTCCGGGCGGTCATAAAATTTCCCATCATAATCGAGTAATAGGTTTGTGGAATAGCCGAGTAGGGTAATTAAAGCCGCAAGGGTGTATATAATAGTTACGATAGGCGGAAAGATGCTGGCAGGTCTGCCGCGTTGCCAGACTAGCAAGCTTGCGTGAAACCAGAAGGCAATGGGCAAAGTATTAGTCCACCAACCGAGGCGGTTTACTGCTACGCTTAGCTCATAGCCTGTCACAATGTTGACGGCTATGTTGTGAAAGAAATAAGCTGATTGGAGAAGTGAGCCTACTACGCTGATGGTTATTAGGGGGCTAAAGGTGGAAGCGCGAGAAAGTAAATATAAGCCAACCCAAAGGTAGGCGCTGAAGGAAACGGTTGCAACTATTGTTTGCAAATCGAATTGAGGCATAAGCTTTTCCTCCCTCAAATTCAAAGTTTACTGTTATTATTATACAATAAAAATGCCCCATTCCAAGTGCGGAAAGGGGCAATAATTTAAATTTGGTTTACCTGATATGTTTTTTCTTACTGCTTACGTAATCAACCAAAATGTACTCGCCTAAACTCTCCGGTGAGGTATAAAAGGCGCGACCCTTGTTGATTTTGGTCATCTGCTCAACAAAACGCTCCAGATATTTGCTTTTTTCTAGCATGAAGGTGTTAATAACAATTTGGTCACGGGTGCAGCGCGTAACTTCTTTTAAAGTTTGTTGGGTGGTGCGGCTGGTGGTCGGGTAGCTGAAGAAAACTTCTCCGTCTTCCTCGATGTGGGCGGTTGGCTCGCCATCGGTAATCATGATGATTTGTTTGTTGCCGGACTTATGCCTACCCAACAACTGCCGCGCCATCATAAAACCATGCTGCATATTAGTGCCATAAACATATTCGTTCCAAGTAATTTGGGTTAGGCTCTCCGGTTGGAGCATTCGCGCCCTGTCGCTGAATCCGATGATGTATAGGTTGTCTTTCGGAAACTGCGAACGTATTAGGGCATTGAGAGCCATTGCCACTTTTTTGGCAGCCGCCCAGCAGTTGCGGAGAATCATAGAACGGCTCATATCTAGCATCAACACGGTGGTAGAGGAAGTCATCAACTCGGTGCGGTACACCTCGAAATCTTCCGGGCGGATTCGTACCGGGGTGCCTTGCCCCTCCCGGAAAACTGCGTTCATTACCGTTTCTTCTAGGTCTAATAGGAAGGGGTCGCCGAATTCATATTTCTTGCCAATGTCGGTGCGCTCTCCTCCTGAGCCTACTAAGTTGGTTTTGTGCTTACCAAAGCTGTCTTTCTTCAACTGCGTGAAAATATCCTTGAGGGCTTTCTGCCCGATTTTTCGCATACCGCGCGGGGTAAGCTCTAGGTTGTTGCCATTTTTTGTAATATAACCTGCTTCTTCGAGGATGCGGGTTAATTCTTTGAGGCGTTCTAGGTTAGCGGCGGCTTCATCGCCCATCAGGTCTTGTATTTGTTGCTCATCGAGGCTGTTTAAATCTTTTCTGCCTTGCTGGATGTCTTTAAGTTCTTGTTCAAGCTGATCCATTTGTTGTAAGCGTTGCATCAAATCCATTGCTTCGCCCAAGCCCAATTGCTCATCGCCTTGAAAGGGATAACGCTGTTGCATGCCGCGCATCGGATACAACTGCTCAAGGTTTGCCGCCAACCGCGCCAACTCCATCTGCAATTTATCATCTTTGAACATTGCTTGCATCATACTTTCAAGCTGGCGGCGTTGTTCCGGCGACATGCTATTCAGCAAGGATTGCATTTGCGCCATTTGCTTTTGCATATGCTTGATGAGTTCATCTAGGCTAGTGATGCCGGGCGGGAAGAACTGCCCCCATTTTTGCATAAATTGTTGGAACTTGGGTTCTTTGCCTTGCGCTCGGTCTTGCAGCATTTGGTTTAAATCCTGCACCATTTCGCGCATTTGGTTCATATCTTCAGGCGTAATGTTCTCCATCGCCTGTTTCATGCCCTGAAAATAGCTGCCAAGAATCTGCTGTTGAATCATTTGCATCAGTTCTTGAAACTCTTGCCTTGCCTCCGCATCCATAAATTCGTAATCGGAGAGCTTGCGTAATTGACCGCCGGGGTCTTTTGGCATGTCACGGAGGAACTGCTGTTTCTTGGAGACTTGCTTTTCAAGCAATTGGCGCAAGGCTTTTTCCTCGCTATTGGCGGTTTCGTCCAAACGGCGTTGCAAGCCGGCTTGCTCTTTATTAATTATACTGTCGAGCTTTTCTTTGATGTCTTGCATCACGGAATCGAGGTCATAGCGGTTCATTTCCGCTTTTTTCATTGCACGCAGTTTTTCCATCATTTCTTGCAAACCGGGCATGCGCTCATTCGTAGTGCCGTTCATACCCCAACGATAAAGTTTTTGGAGGGCATTATTCAAATCACTGAAATTATCATCTATCAGTTCTTTGCTCAGTTCTTCCATAATTTCTTCGGCATCGAAAGGGAAGACCTGTTGCGTGCCATCCCAACGGGAATATCGGTACAACATATATATTTATTCCTGTCTGCCGCTTATCGGCGGTTACGAGGTTAGATTCATATTCTGATATACTTGTCTTCGGATAGGGAAATGATACATCCCTGATTAAATTAATGCAATATAAATGGCAATGGGAACGGGTTCGGAGGTTCGGGGTTCTGTGGGAGGCTGCTCTGTCAGCCGTTGGTGTCGAGGGCAATAGCCCTCTCCCACAGGATGCGCCCTCGTTGGTTGGATTAATTTTCTCGAAATAAATAAGGATGGAAAGCGTTTTCTCGCAACAAGTTTATAAAATTGTGAAAGCCATACCCAAAGGCAAAGTGATGACCTACGGACAGATTGCTTTGTTGTTAGGTGTGCCACGCGCCAGCCAGCAGGTGGGGTGGGTTTTGCATTGGATTCCCGAAGAATATCAAGCGCCTTGCCAGCGGGTGGTGAATCGTTTCGGAGGGTTAGCGGCAGGCTACGGTTGGGGTGGGCAGTTGGCACATCGCGCCGAGCTTTTGGCAGATGGCGTTGAGGTTCGCGAGGATTTCACGGTAGAGCTTGAAAAATACCAGTGGCACCCAACTGAGGCTGAGATTGCGTTACTTGAATTGCCTATCGAAGCCCTCGAACGGCTAAATCAAAAATTGGCGTTCAGTAAGGAGCGTCTGAATCCGGCGAAAAGGAAAAAATCTAAGAGTTAAAAACTCTTTTAGCAATAATGTCATTTTTAAGGTAAAATACATAATGAACAACGGGGTTCGTTCGTAGCTATTGTTTCATTCAATATGTAGTTAATCCAAGAAGGAGTTGTATTTAGTGAAAATCATCAGTCGCGTTTCGGTTTTCCCCGTAATGCCGCAACGTATCACGCGCCTCTACGAATTAGCTTTCAATCTTTGGTGGAGTTGGAATTATACAGCCCAAGAATTGTATCGTACCCTCGACCCTGACCTATGGGATGAATTAAATCACAACACGGTACGCTTTCTCAGCAATGTGGAACCCGCTAAGCTAGAGAAGGCTGCGACTGATGAGGAGTTTCTCAAGAAATACGATAGCGTTCTGGTAGCTTTCGATGCGTACATGAATCCGAAATCCACTTGGTACAAGGATACTTATCCCCAATATAAGGATAATGTTATCGCTTATTTCTCCGCAGAATTTGGTTTGCACGAAGCGTTGCCTATTTATAGCGGCGGTTTGGGCGTATTGGCGGGCGACCATTGCAAAGCTGCCAGCGATATTGGCTTGCCGCTGGTGGGTGTGGGCTTCCTTTATCCACAGGGCTATTTTATTCAGCGCATAAACTACGATGGGCGACAAGAAGCCTTCTACGAGAAAATACATTTCTCGGAAGTGCCGGCTACCGCGGCGGTTAACCAAAAGGGCGAGGAAGTTGTAATTTCGGTTGATTTGCCCGGACGCAAGGTTTATGCCAAAGTCTGGAAAATTCAGGTGGGTAGAATCCCTCTTTATTTGATGGATACGGACGTTGACCCCAACCTTCCCGGAGACCGCGACCTTACCGCTCGGCTTTATAGCGGCGACCACGAATTGCGGATTATGCAGGAAATCGTGTTGGGTATAGGTGGGGTACGCGCTTTGCGGGCGCTCGGTATTGCTGCCACTGTATATCATTCTAATGATAGCCACCCGGTATTTCAGGGCTTGGAGCGGGTGCGCGAATTGGTACAGGGGCAAGGGCTTAGCTTTGACCAAGCTAAAGAAGCGGCGGCTGCCTCCGGCGTGTTTACCACGCATACCCCTGTTGCAGCAGGCAACGATGTTTTCAATCATGACTTGATTGACCGCTATTTCGGTAGCTTCTGGCCCTATCTGGGAATTGACCGCGATGGTTTTATGAACCTTGCCCGTCATGACCAGCCGTGGGGCGCGGGTTATAGCATGACCGTTTTGGCTTTGCACCTTTCTAATCAGCATAACGGTGTGAGCGCGTTGCATGGTTCGGTGTCGCGCAATATGTGGCAATGGCTCTGGCCCGGTGTGGATGCGGACGAAGTGCCAATTGACCATGTTACTAACGGTATTCATACTCAGACTTGGCTTGCGCCTGAACTGGATGAGCTTTATACGCAATATCTGGGCGCGGATTGGAAAGAGCGGATTGATGATTCGGCGCTGTGGCAAGCGATAGATACAATTCCTGACCAAACGCTATGGGATATTCACTGTCGGGCGAAAAAGACCTTGATTGAGTTCCTTCGTAAAAGAGTTATCCAAATGCGGGTAGAGGTAGGTGAAGGCACTGGTTCGGTAGAGGATGCAGGACATCTTTTTGACGAGAACGCCTTTACGATTGGTTTTGCTCGCCGCTTTGCTACCTATAAACGCGCTACGCTTATATTCAGAGATGTGGCGCGAATCCAGAAGCTTTTGGGCGATAAGAAACGCCCGGTACAGATTGTTTTTGCCGGAAAAGCGCACCCTGCCGATGACCCCGGCAAGAGCTTTATCCAGCGCGTGCATCAGATTTCCCGGCAAGAGGGCTTTGAGGGTCGTATCGTGTTCCTTGAAAATTACGATATGAATATGGGTCGCTATTTGGTGCAAGGGGTTGATATGTGGCTAAATAACCCCATTCGCCCCAATGAAGCCAGCGGTACTAGCGGACAGAAAGCCGCCCTTAACGGCGTTCCCAACGCTTCTATTCTTGACGGTTGGTGGCCCGAAGCCTACAACGGTAAAAACGGTTGGGCTATCGGGGAAGAACGCACCTATCAGAGCCAAGATATACAGGATGAGGCGGATAGTCTCGCTTTATATAGCTTGCTGGAAAATGATATTGTGCCTACTTACTTCAATCGTGATGAGAAGGGCTTGCCGTTGGGCTGGATTAAGGTTATGAAGGAGTCGATAAAGACGGTTGCGCCTTACTTTAGCACTCGCCGTATGCTCAAGGATTACACTAACAAATTCTACATTTCTTCTATCAAGCAAACGTTGATGCTTTCGACTGAAAATTATACCGGTGCTAAAGCAATAAGCTCTTGGAAACGCGCAATTTACGATGGCTGGAATCGGGTGGCGATTTCTGCTAAAACTCCTGTCGAATCCAAGCTGGCTTTGGGGCAAGAGTTTAAAGTAACCGCGCAAACGTATCTAGGACAGCTAAAGCCTTCGGATGTGGTGGTAGAATTTTTGATGGCGCGTGATGAAGATGGTAAGCTGGTAAACCAAGAGATAATTACTATGGAGCTTGCCAACGGACCCGACCAGAACTCGCTCTATAATTATGCTGCCAACGTCAAAGTATCACAGGGTGGTAGTATTGTTATGGGAGTGCGGGTGTTGCCCACTCATCCCGCGCTTACTAGCAAGCACGAACTCGGTTTGGTACGCTGGGCTTAAAGCCTCGAATCTCCAAACCCGTAGGGGCGCATCTTGTCGCAACACGGAGGTTGCTCCTACAGAACGAGGGCGCATCGGAATGCGCCCACCTGTCCCCCGAACGGGGGATACGAACCCGAACCATCTCACCAACCATCAAGAGAATTAACCCGTAGGGGCGGTTCGGGAACCGCCCCATAGGCATCAAGCTAAGAAGCAACAAGGGAGGGGTCTAAACAATA
>NZ_JBAXHI010000070.1:0-9894 GCF_037138995.1 Candidatus Chlorohelix sp.
GTATAAATAGTCATTAATTAACCCCTTCATTTTTCATGATGTATACTGTATGTGTGTACAGTAGTATTGTGTGTAGGAATGGCAACTTTTCCGCGATGACAATAGTGCCCACATTGCCTACAATTCAACACCCGCGCATTTTTCCACAATGTTAGTTAGTGCTTACTAACCAAATGTTAGTTAGTGTTTACTAACTAAAATCTGACTGGCAATTATTGCCCACAATTCTAGTTAGTTAGTGCCCACTAACCAGGGCTGCAAAGTGAGTGCTCACTAACTTGTATGTGAGTGCTCACTAACTTAATCTTTCTTAATGTAAGTTAGTGCTCACTAACTTTGTATGTAAATGCTCACTAACTTGGTGCAAAAATCCTTTCGGCTAGAGGCCCCCGCCCAGGGCCTTGGCTTGGCCGTAAAGGCTACGGTAGGGTCCACAAACAATTTTTTTTTAGTTTTTATTTTTACAAAACACGGCGTAGGCAAGGTAGGTAATGTAGACAACCAAAAAGAAGTCGTGGTATAACACCACCATGTTTAAATCATTACCATTCACAGCGCGAACGGTCAAGGCTACGGAAGCCAGACTGACTGCTATATATGAAGCAGCAGTTATGGGGTTAAAGGGTGATTCATTAGCACTGGCGTCTGGGATGCTACCTTCCGAGTATAGACAATTATGCCAACTTGACCCACTGGCCGAAATGGCGGCGCAAAAAGGCAAAGCCGATTCAGAGTTTGCCGCCGCGTCTAAATTAAGACAGGCGTCAGAAAGCGGCGATGCTAAGGCGAGCTTGGCAATCTTACAGCATGTGCATGGGTGGACTGCCAAGACTGAGATTAGCGTAGACGTTTATCAGAAGATTAGTGTGCTGTCTGCACTTGAACAAGCCCGCGCTAGAGTAATTGAAGGGCAGGCTACCGAAGTGCTCCCCATGTCCATAGGACAAAATGCAACAGCCAATCTATAAGTCGGACGAAGAACAGAAGTTAATGGTTGAGCTATGGTCACCGGCCATAGCTGACGATCCAGAAGCGTTTGTTTTGTTCGCGTTTCCTTGGGGGCAAAAGAACACCCCGCTGGCAAACTTCAAAGGACCGCGTAAATGGCAACGCGAGGTGTTAAGGGGACTCGCGGCCCACATTAAGAATAATAAGGGCAAGGTTCAGATGGACACCTTGCGAGAGGCGATCTCATCAGGCCGTGGAATTGGCAAATCGGCGTTGGTTAGTTGGTTGGTATTATGGATGCTGACCACACGGATTGGTGGTTCGGTTATTATTAGTGCTAACTCCGAATCGCAGTTACGATCGGTAACCTGGGCAGAACTGACCAAATGGTCGGCAATGACCATTAACAATCATTGGTTTGAGATTAGCGCAACCAAGCTCGTGCCAGCGCAATGGCTCTGTGAATTGGTCGAACGCGACCTAAAAAAAGGCACACGTTATTGGGCAGCAGAAGGCAAACTGTGGTCGGCTGAGAATCCAGACAGCTACGCAGGGGTACACAACCAAGATGGCATGATGTTAATTTTTGACGAATCAAGCGGTATTCCTAATCCTATCTGGGAGGTAGGCGCAGGGTTCTTTACGGAAAACACCGCCGACCGGTACTGGTTCGCGTTTAGTAATCCACGACGTAATGAAGGGTATTTCTTCGAGTGCTTCCACGCCAAACGGGCGTTTTGGAATACTCGGCAAGTAGACGCCCGCACAGTGGAAGACACAGACAAACAAGTGTATGAGCAGATTATAGCTGAATACGGCGAAGATTCCCCTCAAGCAAAGGTTGAAGTCTATGGCGAATTTCCAGATGCAGGCGAAGATCAATTCATTCAACCAATGCTGGTGGATGACGCAGCAAAAAGAACACGATATAAGGACCTTACGGCCCCCATCATTTTGGGTATCGACCCGGCGCGAGGAGGCGCAGACTCAACCGTTATCGTTGTCCGGCAAGGGCGTGACTTGGTGGCCATTAAGCGCTATTCGGGCGAAGATACGATGACCATAGTAGGACGGGTAATCGACGCCATAGAAGAATACAAACCAACGCTTGCAGTTATAGACGAAGGTGGGTTAGGATACGGAATACTTGACAGATTGGTAGAACAGCGTTACAAGGTGCGAGGAGTTAATTTTGGTTGGAAAGCCAAGAACTCCATTATGTGGGGTAATAAGCGGGCAGAAATGTGGGGCACCATGAAGGATTGGTTGAGAACCGCCAGCATACCGACGGATCGTCAACTCAAAGCGGATTTGGTAGGCCCAATGAAAAAGCCTAATAGTAGTGGGACCATTTTTCTGGAAGGAAAAAAGGAAATGCGTAACCGAGGTCTAGCTTCTCCTGATGCTGCTGACGCATTAGCGGTTACTTTTGCTTTTCCGGTTGCCCACCGCGAACATAGCCTAGCCCCACGCCGTACTTTTTCATCTTCCCAAAACGTAGTTAACTCATGGATGGGGTCCTAACATGCCACTCGTCAAATCAAAATCACCAATGGCTTTTCGTAAGAACATTAAGGCCGAAGTTGCCGCTGGCAAACCTATCAAACAGGCCGTAGCGATTGCATATTCGGTCAAACGTGCTGCGACGGGCAAAAAGAAGGGCAAATAGTGGCTTATCAAGATACAGGTGTTAACGAAGCAGGCGCTGTATCCAGTGGCGGGTCTAAAAGCGACCGCGACGATGCTGAAGTATTAACGCTGATGCGAACACGTCTGACAATGGCCATCGCGGCCCTGTCCGACAGCCGTGAAGATGAGTTGGATGACCTTAGATTTAGGGCGGCGAGTCCTGATAACCAATGGCAATGGCCTGCGGATGTATTAGCAACTCGTGGCGCCGTACAAGGTCAGACTATTAACGCGCGGCCTTGCTTGACCATTAATAAACTGCCGCAGCATGTGCTTCAAGTGACCAACGACCAACGGCAGAATCGGCCAAGCGGTAAAGTGATCCCTGCGGATGACAAAGCCGACGTAGAAGTAGCCGACATATTCAACGGAATCGTACGGCATATCGAGTATATTTCAGACGCCGACGTAGCTTACGATACGGCTTGCGATAATCAGGTGACGTTTGGTGAAGGGTATTTTCGTATTCTGACCGAATACTGCGACGATGCTAGTTTTGACCAAGATTTAAGAATTGGACGTATTCGAGATAGTTTTAGCGTTTATATGGACCCAACCATTCAAGACCCTTGCGGTTCGGATGCTGAGTGGTGCTTTATCAACCAAGAGATTACCAAAGAAGAATACGAGCGCGAATATCCCGACGCGGCAACGCTATCTAGCCTGCAATACGGGGTGGGTGACGGGCAACTAAACGCTTGGATTAACCAAGACACTGTGCGGATTGCGGAGTATTTCTACGTAGAACACGTAGCAAAGAAACTCAACCAATACCATGGTGGAATCTCCGCTTTAGCCGGATCGCCAGAAGCCAAGCAGGCTGAGTTAATGGGCTTGAAACCCATTAAACAACGCGACGTGGATATTAGAATCATCCATTGGTGCAAGACCAACGGCTTTGAAATGTTGGATAAGCGCATCTGGCCAGGCAAATGGATACCGGTAATCCGTGTAGTCGGCAACGAATTTGAGATTGATGGCCGCATGTATGTTAGCGGGATAGTTCGCAACGCCAAAGACGCCCAACGCATGTACAACTATTGGGTTAGCCAAGAGGCAGAAATGCTTGCTTTGGCACCTAAAGCACCATTTATTGGCTACGGCGGGCAGTTTGAAGGCTACGAACAGCAATGGAAGACCGCAAATACGACAAATTGGCCGTATTTAGAGGTTAATCCTGACGTTACGGACGGTCAGGGCGGTGTTTTACCGCTTCCAATGCGAGCACCACCACCTTTGCCCCAAACAGGGCTTATTCAAGCCAAGATGGGCGCGTCTGATGATATTAAGAGTTCGACAGGGCAATATGACTCCAGTCTCGGTGCAACGAGCAACGAGCGTTCTGGACGGGCTATTTTGGCTCGGGAAAAACAGGCCGATACGGGCACTTATCATTATATTGACAACTTGGCTCGCGCTATTCGCTATGGCACCCGTCAATTAGTGGACCTGATCCCTAAGATATACGACACGCAACGAATCGCCCGCATCATTGGTATTGATGGCGAAACCGAACAGGCCATGATTGACCCTAGTCAAAACGTACCAGTGCGTAAGATTCAAAACGAGCAAGGCATTGTTATTAAGAAAATCTACAATCCTTCGGTGGGTAAGTACGATGTGGCCGTTACAACGGGCCCGTCCTACATGACCAAACGTCAGGAAGCCTTGGATTCAATGGCTCAGTTGTTGCAAGGCAATCCGGGCTTGTGGGCCGTGGCAGGCGATCTGTTTGTGAAACACATGGATTGGCCAGGGGCACAAGAGATGGCGGCTCGTCTGGCTAAAACCATTGATCCTAAACTATTAGCTGATGAAGACGAATCACCGGAAATGCAAGCCGCTAAAATGCAAATCCAAGGCATGACACAGGAAATGCAACAAATGCACGGCATGTTGCAAAATGTCGGCAAGTCAATGGAAGCCCAACAATTGCAGATTAAGCAGTTTGACGCGCAGGTTAAAGCCTACGACGCCGAAACCAAACGTTTGCAAGCCATTGGTGCCAACATGACGCCCGAACAGATACAAGATATAGTCATGGGAACGGTCCACGGCATGATTAGTAGCGGTGATTTAATATCTGAAATGCCTGGACGAGATGTTGACATGCCGGGTATGCAAGAACAACCCAATGAAGCTATGGAACAACCGCCTCAAGGTATGCCGCCGCCCCAAATGATGCCCCAAGGAGCACCACAATGAAATCCGCTGCCGATTTTGTAGGAACATTGTTTTTGGCCAGAGATGTGGCCCACAGTGTTCATTTAAACACCCGTAGTTTTTCTAAACATATGGCGCTGAACATTTTTTACGATCGGATTATCGACGCGGCAGACGATTTTGCAGAGGCTTATCAAGGTCGGCATGGCTTAATTGGCCCAATATCCTTGATGTCTGCTAAAAAAACCACTAATATTATCGAGTTTTTACAGGATTCGTTGCAAGAAATTGAAAGTTGCCGGTATGATGTAGTCGATAAAACGGATATGTCATTACAGCAATTAATCGACAATATTATTGAAATTTATTTGCGAACGCTCTACAAACTGCGCTTTTTGGCATAGGACAAATCATGGCCTCAAATTACCTAAACATTAGCGCAACCACGCAAATTAAAGTTGGTGCTGGCAAGCTCAAAGGCATTATGTGTAGCACCGCGTCAGCTACGCCGACCATTGCGGTTTATGATTCAGCAACGGCGGGCACTAACGCAACCACAATAATTGCTGAGTTTGTGCCCGGCCCGCACACAATGTATCCCCTGACGGGAGATGACGGCGGTATTTGGTTTAGTAAAGGTTTATATGTAGTGATCGGTGGCACCGTCGGTGTTACGTTCATTTACGAATAGGAACGAATATGGCCTATTATTATCAGTTAAGCGTAACTGCCAGTGTGCCGAACAAAACCACCATTAAAACGGGTTTTGGCAAATTAAAAGGCATATTTTGCAGTTCTGCCTCGACTACCCCTCGTGTAACAGTTTATGATTCTGCGACGCAAACCGCCGCAGATGGCACCATTATCAGCCTATTAACCCCCCAAGCAAGTGAAAATTACCCGTTAAGCGGCGCGGATAGTGGGATTGGATTTAGCCGCGGCCTGTATGTGTTAACTACTGGCACAATGGAATTGACATTTATTTATGAGTAACCGCACTGGCGCGGTACGCCAGGGATTCTAAGGAATCAAGCCATGTCTGAAGAAGTAATAGCGGAAGCACCCGCGCCGGAACAGGTTGCTACGGCAGCACCTGAACCCGTAGTAAATGCGCCGGAAGCAGCAGAAGTATCCGAAGGTGAGCAAAAGGAACCTCCGAAGGTATTTACCCAAGAGGATTTGGACGCGGCCATCGGTAAGAGGCTTGCAAGAGAACAGCGAAAGTGGGAACGTGAACAGCGAACGGTGGAACCTGCGAGAGCAGCCACACCAGTAACGCCAGATCAGTTTGCTACGACCGATGCGTATGTCGATGCTTTGGCAACGCAAAGAGCGCAACAACTGATAGAGCAACAGACGTTACAGAGACAACAGCAAGAATTTGTTTCTGCTTATCACGATCGTGAAGAAGACGCGCGGAGTAAATACGATGACTTTGAACAAGTCGCGTATAACCCCAAACTTCCAATTACGGACGTAATGGCACAATCAATTCAAGCATCGGACGTAGGACCAGATGTTGCATATTATCTGGGCGCAAATCCAAAAGAAGCTGCTCGTATTTCTAAATTAGCACCTTTTTTGCAAGCGAAAGAAATAGGACGTTTGGAAGCCAAAGTGGCTGCTGAACCTGTTACAAAACGTACATCTAATGCACCTGCGCCGATTTCACCCGTTACTGCTCGCGGAGGTCACTCCGGCGGTTTCGATACTACAGACCCAAGGTCAATTAAAACCATGACCACAAGCCAGTGGATTGAAGCTGAAAGACAGAGACAAGTGAAAAAGCAGGAAGCAAGAACCCGCTAACTACTTTTAGGAGTTTTTCATGGCTAACAGCCTACTTACTATTGATATGATAACAAGAAAGTCTCTCGAAATTCTCGAGAACAATCTTGTAATTTCCCGCAATGTTAACAAAGAATACGATGACAGCTTTGCTGTTGAAGGCGCCAAAATTGGCTCAACCTTGCGTATTCGTTTACCCGATCGCGCTTTGGTGACTGACGGTGCCGCCCTGCAAGTTCAGGATGACAACGAACAATACACCACGTTGACGGTTTCTAGCCAGAAGCATATTGGCATTAACTTTACGTCTGCCGAATTGACCATGCAATTGGATGATTTTGCTGAACGTGTGTTAAAGCCTCGTATTAGCCAATTGGCATCGAGTGTTGATGCTGACGTCGCTAACGCATACAAGTCAATCTATTCTTCGGTTGGCACTCCTGGCACCACACCTGCTACGTCACTCGTTCTGTTGCAAGCGCAACAAAAATTGAGCGAATATGCTACCCCAATGTCCCCACGTTACGGGACCGTAAACCCTGCTGCTAACGCAGCTTTGGTAAACGGCATGACTGGTTTCTTTAACCCGACGGGCACAATTTCTCGTCAGTTCAAGACCGGTATGATGGGTGAGGGTGTTCTTGGCTATGACGAAATCAATATGTCACAGTCAATTGTCAGCCACACCACAGGAAGTTTGCCTGGTTCGCCCATTTGCGCGTCTACCGTGCCTTCAGCTCAAGGTGCTACGACACTGGATATTACTTATTCCAGCGCAACCAAAACCATCAAACAAGGTGACATTTTCACCATTGCTGGCGTGTATGCGGTTAACCCGCAAACCCGTCTTAGCACTGGTAGCCTGCAACAGTTTGTCGTAACCGCTGACCAGACCTTGACCAGCACCTCGGCTACTATTGCGTTCTCGCCACCTATGTATACCGCTGGCAATGCGTTGGCTACGGTTGATGCGTTCCCCGCCGCGTCGGCTGCATTGACGTTCTTGGGTACTGCATCTACCACATACCCGCAAAACTTGGTTTATCACAAAAATGCAATTACATTGGCTACCGCCGATTTGTTGCTACCCCAAGGTGTGGATATGGCTTCTCGTCAAGTGCATAACGGTATCTCTATGCGTATCGTGCGCCAATACGATATTAATAACGATCGTATGCCTTGTCGTGTCGATGTGCTGTATGGCTATTCAGTCATTCGCGCACCAATGGCCTGTCGTATCTGGGGTTAATCAAACCGCCTCCGCTTAACGCGGGGGCAATTCAACATTTTAGGAGTAATAATTATGGCACTTCCTTCAGTCGGTGGCGGCTATCAGTACACTGATGGCAACTTAAATGAACAAGTAATGGAAACCCAAGCAGCGCCCGCAACGGCAACTGCAACCGCAACGTTGACTGTTGCTCAACTTACCGCTGGGCTTTTAGTATGCGATCCATCTACTTCGGCGGCGTCCTACACGATGCCTACCGCGGCAGCGATCGACGCTGTGATGACCAACATGAAAACTAACAGTTGTTTTCTGTTGAACGTCGTTAACTTGGGTACTAGTTCTGGAATTCTGACGTTTGTTGTTGGCACCGGTATCACTTCGGTTGGTAACCTTTTGGTTGCTATTACCGGCAGTGCGGCTGGTGTTGGCGGCGCGGCTCAGTTCTTGTTCCGCAAAACGGGCACCGCTGCTTACTCAGTTTACCGAGTAGCTTAAGCAATAACACCTCGCGGTGTAACAGCCGCGGGGTGGTTTTTAAGGATTTAATATGGTTATCTATTTGCGGCACCCCGATCACGGTACTAAGGTCGCAATTGCGGAAGCCGAAGCAATATACGATGAAAAGCACGGTTGGGAGCGTTTTGATGTAAACTCTCCAGAATTAGATAATATAGTGGTCAATGTTTTAGCTAAACCCCGTGGGCGTACTCGCAAGGAGATACCTGCATGACAACGGCTGGCGATCAGATTAATGGTGCCTTGCGGCTTATAGGCCAATTAGCTGAAGGTGAAACACCTTCCGCGGCTACGGCGCAAGATTCGCTTACGGCGTTAAACCAGATGATCGACAGTTGGTCTTCTGAGCGTTTATCGGTATTTTCCACCCAAGATCAGGTGTTTAGTTGGCCCCCTAATATTAAAAGTCGCACTTTAGGCCCAACCGGTGATTTTGTGGGTAATCGACCTGTTTTATTGGATGATTCAACTTATTTTCGTGATCCAGGCAATAACATTAGCTTTGGCATTAAGATTATTAACCAACAACAATACGATGGTATTGCGGTTAAAACGGTTACTTCGACATATCCACAGGTTATTTGGATTAACATGGATATGCCCAACATTAATATGTATGTTTATCCAGTGCCTACCAAAGTGCTTGAATGGCACTTTATTAGCGTTACGGAACTGGTTGAACCGGCTACTTTAGCCACCAATTTTGTGCTTCCACCGGGCTATTTAAGAGCTTTTCGTTTTAATTTAGCTTGTGAAATAGCGGCTGAATTTGGCGTAGAACCGCCGCCCCAAGTGCAACGGATTGCTATGGCATCCAAACGTAATATCAAACGAATTAACAATCCTGACGATATTATGTCTTTGCCTTACAGCATTGTGGCTACTCGGCAACGCTTTAACATTTTTGCCGGTAATTATTAATTGAAAACGCCGATCCTTGGTGGCTCGTATGTAACGCGTTCGGTGAACGCGGCCGACGCTCGAATGGTCAATCTTTTCCCCGAGGTAATTCCCGAAGGCGGCAAAGAACCGGGGTTTTTATCCCGTTGTCCAGGTCTTAGCAAATTAGCTACTGTAGGCACGGGTCCCATACGGGGGCTTTGGACGTACGGCGGTGTAGGCTATGTAGTATCGGGCAATCAGTTTTACAGCATTGATACTAGCTGGAACGCTACACTTATAGGCAATGTAACAGGGTCAGGGCCGGTCAGCATGTCTGACAATGGTATTCAGTTATTTATCGCTTGTAATCCTCAAGGATTTATTTATAACAACGCGACTAAACAATTTGGACAAATTACCGCTACGGCTTTTGCTGGCGCGGTAACGGTCAGTTATATAGACGGTTATTTTGTATTTAATCAGCCAAATAGCCAAATATTTTGGATTACATCTATTTTAGATGGCACTTCTATTGATCCATTAGATTTTGCTAGCGCGGAGGGTTTTCCCGATCAGTTAGTCTCCTTAATTGTAGACCATTTGGAAATATGGTTGTTTGGTAGTAATTCGGTAGAAGTCTGGTACGACGCAGGCGCGACACCATTTCCTATGGCGCG
>NZ_JBAXHI010000071.1:0-9548 GCF_037138995.1 Candidatus Chlorohelix sp.
GTTATTTGTGCCGGTGGTAAAATCGCCGCCCTGCCCGTACACCCGCGTAGCGGTGGTGGAGCCTGCCGAATAGTACAGCACCCGGTTGTTGTCCCTATCAGCCACATAGAGACCGCCGTCCGAAGCTAACGCTATACCGCGGGGACCGTACAGGCTGATGGCGGTTCGTGTTCCTTTGTTATTTGTGCCGGTGGTAAAATCGCCGCCCTGCCCGTACACCCGCGTAGCGGTGAAATCAGGGATACCGTTGGTGGCTGGGTAGTACAGCACCCGGTTGTTGGCGTTATCCGCGATGTAGATGCCGCCGTCCGCCGCTACCGCTACTCCGTAGGAACCATTCAGGCTGGTGGCGCTGGGGGGGGTTGGCGCATTGTTGGTGTTAAAAACCCCGCCCTGCCCCCACACCTTATCGGCGGTGACATCGGGAGGGGTATAAGCGGTGGCGCCTACCGCGCCAAACAGACCTATCAGCAGGGCGATTACCGCTAAACCCGCGATTATAGCTTTCTTCTTTCCTGCTGTTACTTTAAGTGTTTGCAAAAAAGCTTCTCCTGACTTTGTAATTTTTTACAGGTAACGATTTCGGATGGGCTAAATGTTAGCCTTTCAGAAAGGGTGTGTTATTGATATGGGAGTTTAGGATGGCACAAGTAATAAAAAACACGATAATTTAGGGAATTTTTAAGCAACCTTATAATATTTTATCAAAGGAAAGCATAGGTTGTCTATTGGATTTTGGAGAGTTTTATTAAAATAATATTGTGGGGTAAAATATCATGGGATTTGTAGGAGCAACCTCCGTGTTGCGACAAGAACCGCCCCTACGGGTTAATTCTCATGGAATGGGCGAGAGGGCTTCAATCCAAAATCGGCAATCCAAAATCCAAAATGGAATGCGCCCTCTATAACATTGGGGATATGTATTAAATGAGAGTCGCCAACGATTGCTCCAAATCTGCCAACAAATCGCGGATGTCCTCGCAACCTGCGCTAAAGCGGATGAAACCTTCTGAGATAATATCACCGCTCCAACGCGCCCGCCGTTCCGCGCTGGTATGTAAACCGCCAAAACTGGTAGCTTCATAAACTAGCCTACAATTTGCCAAAAACTTTTCGGCTAACTCCCGCCCCCCCAACGTAAAACTCAACACCGGACCATAATAACGCATCTGACGAACGGCGATAGCGTGGGCGGGGTCTTCGGGTAAACCGGGATAACGCACCTCCAACACTTCGGGGCGACGCGAGAGAAATTGCGCGATTGCCAACGCATTGGCGCATTGGCGCTCCAACCGCAACGCCAACGTACCAAGCGAACGATGCGCCATCCACACCTCCATCGGACCCGGAATTGCGCCCTGTTGAGTACGCCACGCCCGCACCTTGCCAAGCAAAGCCGAATCCTTTGCCGCCACATAGCCCATAATCAAATCGCTATGCCCGGTAAGAGCTTTAGTCGCGCTGGCAACCGAGAAATCCGCGCCCAATTCGAGCGGCTTCTGCCCCAACACGGTAGGCGTGGTATTATCCACCGCCACCAACACCCCCTGTTTATGCGCCGCTTCTGCTAACAGGCGAATATCGCACACCTCCAAGTTCGGATTGCTAGGCGATTCAAGCCAAAGCAATTTTGCCCCTTCCAAATGGGCAAGTTGTGCATTGCCGCGTGTGGGCGCAAGCTGCACCCGTACGCCCATTTCCGCCAAATAGCCCTGCGCTATCACCCGCGAAGTATAGTAAGAGTCGGAGGGCAATACCAGCGTATCGCCCGGACGCAACAACGTACCAAAGATTGAGGCTATCGCCGCCATCCCCGAAGGAAAAACCACCGCCTCGCCCCCTTCCAGTTCTGATAAAGCCTTCTCGAACTGATTCCATGTGGGATTATTAAAACGGGCGTAGGTATAGGGTACGGCGGAGGGGTCGCCTGACGCATGAAAAGCGGAGGCAAAAACGGGTCCCTGCAAAAACGCCTCGCCCTGCACTGCTTCCGGCACACCTGCGCGGGTCACTTTAGTTGCATCATACATAAATATCATCTCTTTCCATTTTGGATTGCCGATTGCTGATTTTGGATTGGGGTCTCTCTCTATCTCTCTAATCCCTACATCACAGCAGATGCGGGATATGTCCCTACCGCCTCCCTGCCAATTAAAAACCTTCTCACCAACGAACGCCAACCTCCGAATTGTAACAAGGGGTTTAGCCCCTTGTCTGAACCCTTGCCACCAATCCCCCCGAATTTACCCACCCTTCTATTATAAACCATTGAAATCAACCTAGAAAAGTAATATAACAGATATAAGCAAAAAAGATGAGAGCAACAAAAACACAGGGGAGGTAATACATGGATAGCGTGCCGCACATATTTACTGAACTGGAAATGCACAAAGTCGCCCTGTCCAAACTGGAAAATGCTGCCGGCGCGTATGGCTACCTACAAGTCCCCCAAACGCTGGTAATGCAAATGGAACAAGAGTTGCTGGCGATTGCCCAACTCGAACGCGAACTAATACTGCGCGGTCATCTGCAAATGCCAGACGACATCAAGATAACCCCGCTTAACCAACGCCCTCTCACCGAGCCTGCGCCAACCCCAACCCCTGCGCCCAATTCGCGGGAGGTATCGCCCAAATTCCTCATCTTTGTGGTCATCTTGCTGATATTGCTAATCGCTTTCTTGCTGGCATTGCTGTTCTTGCCACATTAAGAACGTTTTTTGGACAAAGGCTATACATCTTAACGCCCCCTTTTCAAATATCACTGAACTGCTGCTAACATAACCTTAAACTGTAGTCTGTAGTCAATGCTACTATTTGTTTACCTAAATTTTAACCTGAGTCAGCTATAATTAATTCTGTCGAAGTAGTTTAGTAAGGAGGCGACTCACATGAAACGGTTGCGTAAAATTGCCGGGATGTGCGGAATAGCCGGAGCGCTACTAGTATTTTCCGCGTATCCGCTCTACATTGGAATACGCGAAACCAACCCGTTGATGGGATTCGCCGCTGAAATCTTTTTCGGAGTACCAGTAATAATAATAGTGGCTGCGATACTGCTAGAGTTTAGAGCCGCCAAAACAGAAGGAATCGCATTATTACTGGTAGCAATACCGAGCCTGTTGTTTCAGTGTGCGTTCTTGTCACAGGTTTCGGACGGTTGGAGCTTACCTATCGTGCCAGTAATAATATCGCTGGTAGGCGTGCTGTTGCTGCTAGGCGGTAGCGCTTTGGCTTTCACGGCACAGCGTCAATTAAACCGCTGCACCTATAGTTGATGAGGTGGGGAAAGGGCGCATTCCATTTTGGATTGAAGCCCTCTCGCCCATTCCATGAGAATTAACCCGTAGGGGCGATTCTTGTCGCAACACGGAGGTTGCTCCTACCAATCCCCAGAATTTGCGCCACCGAACGGGCGTATCTTGTGGGAGGTTGCTCTTGCCCTAAATAGGAATCCAGAAGCGGCAAGTAGTACCCTTGTTTATTTCGCTCTCGATTTCAATATCGCCACCGTGTGTAAGCAAACTCATCTTAACGATGGGCAAGCCTAGCCCCGTTCCCTGAATTTCACCAACATTATCAGCCCGATAGAACATATCGTACAGATGGAGCATGTTTTCAGGCGGAATACCGATGCCCTCATCGGTGATGGTACCAATCGCTTGAGTAGCGGTATATTCTAGCTTGACCCGGATGACGCTATTTGACGAGGAATACTTGACGGCATTGTTCAGCAAGTTTAAAACAACCGGGCGCAACAGCTTTGTATCGGCGAAAACTTGGCGAGGAGCGGGCGCAATCTCAAGCTCGAAATGGTGTTGCGTACCTGCCCCAAATCGAACTTCTTCCACCAACCCGCTACAATAAAGGCTTAAATCTAACGGAGCGGGTTTGAACCCCACCATGCCGGCTTCCGCTCGGTTCAGGAACAGCATCTCATCCAACAAGCCTGTAATATTTTTGACGGATGAAACGATGCGAGAATAAAGCTCTGCAACCCGCTCTGGGGTAAAACGCTCCCGATAGCCCTCCAACAATTGCGCCGAAGAAAGAATAACGGTAAGAGGGGTACGAAATTCATGCGATGCCATCGAGACAAAGCGGGTTTTTAACTCTGTCAACTCGCGTTGCTTTTCGATGCTACCCCGGAGTTCTTGCTCTAAGGTTTTATGGCGGGTAATATCCCTAAAGGAAACTAATATACTCTTATTCCCGTCCAGCATAATAGCTTGCGCCCGCGCTTCCGCCGTAACAAGCGTACCATTTCGCAGGATTAATTCAAATTCAAACGGGTAAGAAAGAACAACCACAGCAACCGATTGCATAAGCTCTAGAAACTGCTCGAACAAATCGGACGAAATTGGCTTGAAAGTTGCCACCTTTCTACCGATTAGCTCCTCACGCGAATAGCCGGTGAATTCTTCGACTGCACGGTTCAGGCTAATAATTGTCCCCTCGTTATCCAGCAATATAACGCTATCCGGCGAAAACTCAAACAGGGTTTTGAAGCGTGCCTGATTAATCAATTCTTGCTGAGCTAGTTTTAAGGCGGTTAAATCGGTTGTCACCGAAAGGAAAGTTTCAATCTCACCGTTAGCGTTAAATTCGGGAATCAGGCTAGTTTGGAAATAAGCCTTTTGATTAGATTTAGATATAAATCCCTCTAATTCGGTTATTTGCATGGTTTTGGTTTCTTCTACCAATTGCGACAATTTCTGTAGAACAGACCAGATTGATTGCCCCATTCCCATTTCAGCGCCAGTTTTCCCCAACATTTCCTGCCTAGGGTGATGGCTAAACCACAACACGGTGGGATTGCCATACACCATCCGCAATTGGCGATCCATCCGCATGATAAGGTCGGGCGAGTTTTCCACCAACGCCCTGAATTGTTCTTCTTTATCGCGTAGGGCTTTTTCCGCTTGCTTACGTTCGGTAATATCAATGCTGAAACTTAAAGCGCACGATTGCCCGCCAATTTCGACCAACTCAAAAGAGCTTAGCGTATCAATAGCTTCCCTATTCTTCTTATACAATTTCATTTCAATATCTTGTAAATACCCCTTTATACGCAAATCAGCCATAATATTTTTGCTGTCTTGCGGAATATCCCAAAGTTGCAACTCCCGGAAATCCTTCCCTATAACATCTTCCGCCTTATATCCGGTTAATTCCAGCCATTTATCGTTTACGTCAAGGTAGCGACCATCTAGCATACTACCCAAAGTAATGGCTGCCGGGTTGGAGCGAAAGAGCTTGAAAAATTTCTGCTCCGACTCTCGTACCGCTTCTTCGGCAAGTTTGCGCTCGGTAATATCCTTGATACTGCCGTATATCCGAATAACCTGCGTATGCGTCTCATCCCATTCAGCATAGCGGCGGCTGAATACCCAGCGTATTTCCCCGCTTTTGGTAACTATCCGATAGTCATTGCCGAATACTTCACTCAAATTCGGGTTAACCGCGTTATTTAAGGCTCTTTCCCGGTCATCAGGATGGATTATAGAGATAAAATTATTTTGCGGTATCTCATCCGCGCTATACCCGGTCAAGCGATAGAACGGTTGCTCCGTTATCCATTCCACGAAGACAGTCCCATCCGGCTGTATCAAATAAGAATAGGCATAATCGCTGATAATCTCGGTTACTTTGCGATAACGCTCCTCGCTAACGCGCAAAGCCTCTTTAGCATGCTCGCGTTCGGTAAGGTCTATTGCCACGCCGCCCACCAGCGTTTGCCCGAAATAATCAGGAAGGAGGAACTTATAGGAAACCACGTAGCCAAACGTGCCATCGAGGCGCGGGAAAGATTCTAGCGCTTCCACATTCTGCCCAGTTTCGGCGACCTGACGAATCGTAGCGATAAAGCTATCGGCGTAATCTTTTGGATAAAGCTCATACGCGCTCTTGCCGATAGCTTTTGCACCATCAATTCCGGTAACGCGCCCGTAGGTTGGGCTGAGATAAACAATATTTCCAGCAACATCGGTAATCCAGCTTAAAGCGGGGCTATTATCCATAAAGGTTTGGAAACGCGCTTCGCTCTGTAGCAAGGCTTCTTCGGAGCGTTTACGCTCGGTGATATTAATTGCCTGCATAACAAAGCACGCCTCGCCCCCCAATTCAATGCGCTCTGCCGAAAGCAACACGACAGTTCTTTCATGGGCTTTATTATAAAACTCAAGCTCAAATCCATTGAGACTGTCTTTATTGTAAATAGTTTCTATAAATTTATCAGCCTGCTGCAAGTTTGGATATATTTTCTCTTTAGGGGGAAGCGACTGATAATCGGCGATTTCTTCCCGGCTATAGCCTATAAGCTTGAACAAACTATCGTTGGCTTCCAGCATTTTAAAGTTAGAAGCTCTATAAATAGCCATTGGGGTGGGGCTGGAATAGAAGATTTTAGAGAAGCGCTCGTTGCTCTTTTCCAATTCCATGATAACATCGGCGCGTTTTTCCTGAAATTTACGCTTTACCAGTGCATTGGTTAACTCTTTAACCGTATCTTCAAGTTTGGCAATACGTATTTGCGCCAAACTTTCCAACTTAACCTCATGGTTTTGGGGCAATTCCAGCTTTTCATTCGCAAGCCGCCGGATAAGCGCTGCCGAAAGGTTATGCCAGCATACGATTCCCGCCAGCGTTCCTTGCGTATCGGTAACTACAAGTTGCGCCAATTGATGCGTTTTTAGCAAGCGGTAAACTTCGAGTAGCGGCGTATCCGGCAGCACAGTAACAGGCAAAGCGGACATGACGTTTTCGGCGCGTAAGCTTGCAAGCTCTTGTTGTGCCGCCATAACGCGCAAAATATCCCGCGCCATAATAAGCCCAAGCGGGATTCGCGCTGTTTCGCCGACAATCACCACCGAATCAACCGCATGGCAATCCATCAATTCAATTATTTCCAGCAACGGGGTTTGGAGGAAAGCAGTAAACGCGCCGGTAGCCATCACCTCTCCTGCCACAAGCAAGGGGTTATGCTCTAAGATTTGCACAATAAAACCATTGGCGCGTAAAATCGGGTCAGTCATCCGCCGTACCTCTTAGAACGAAGGGTTAGAACTATAATTAGTTTAGACTTATATATAATTTCAATTATAACCAATAAATGCTTTTATAGTAATATGAATTTTGAGGAATTATAGGGAATCCGAGTAAATAGTACCAAATTAGGAGGAAGCAACCTGTGAAAAGCAACTACTAATCTTCCGCAACCCGGAAGCGATAGCCAAACCCGCGTTCAGTAAGAATATAGCGGGGGTACGTAGGGTTTGGTTCTATTTTCTGGCGCAATTGGCTGATGCAAACATGCAGATATTGGGTATCATTCTCGAATCTATCGCCCCACACATTACCCAAAATGTCTTTATGAGAAACTATCTTGCCGTTGTTTTCAATCAAATAGCGCAATAACTTGAATTGACGCGGTGAAAGCCTTATTTCGCGCCCATCTACCATAACGGCTCTAAGCCCAAAATCAAGGGAAAACTTTTTGGAAACAACCACCACAGTGGGCGGTGAAGCCGGCAGTTCAACCGAAAGCTCTTGCTCAACTTCAGCATCAAGCGGGAGTTCATCAGGCTGCAACGAGGAAATAAGCTGTCTGATAGACTTGGCAGTAGTAATCAGTTCGGACGAGACCGACATAAGAATCGAAGCTTTCAGGGCAGCCTGCCGTAACAAGCGAATCTTAACGGCTGCCAGCAAAGCGTCTTGCGAAAAGGGCTTGGTGATATAATCCTCTGCGCCAAGTTGCATACCATATCGTATATTTTGGCGTGAGCTTTTCGCGCTCAAGAAAATAAACGGGATGCCAACGGTGGCAGGGTCTTTGCGAAGCGCCTCCAACACCTGATAACCGTTAACGTGGGGCATCATAATGTCCGAAATTATCAGGTCAGGCAAATGTTGTTTGGCAAGATTAATACCATCTGCGCCGTCTTGCGCCGAAATAAACTCATAGCCTACCGTTTCCAGCAAGTACACAAGGTTAGTTACTATGTCATACTCATCGTCAATCACCAATATTTTCATTGCAATCCCTATTCAAGTACAATGAGTTGCACAACCCAAGGGGTCGCAAAGGCTATCTTAGTTATAACTGCAAATGTTTACCGATAGAATAGAATTATAACAACTTAATCTAAAGATAACATAAATATATGAGCGATTAAGCTAAATATTTCCTATTAGTTTCGATAAAACTGCAATTATAGTACGTATTTTAGCAGCAAATTAGCAAAATAGCGCTTAAAGTAAATTAATATTAGGCGGTGACGGTTGGTTCAGCAAAGCGATAGCCAAACCCGCGTTCAGTAAGAATATAGCGTGGGTTAGCGGGGTCTGGCTCTATTTTCTGGCGCAATTGGTTGATATATACATGTAGGTATTGGGTTTCTTTTTCGTGCTTATGTCCCCACACATTCCGCAATATATCTTTGTGGGCGACAACTTTATCGGCATTCTGAACTAGATAGCGCAATAGCTCAAGCTGTTTGGGAAGAAGTTTAACTTTATGCCCATCCACCAAGGCAGTTTTTTCTTCAAAATCAATTTCAAAGTTGCCGCAAATAATTTTGGAGTGGTCAAGCGCTGTAGGCTCACCGAAACTAACGCCATGCGGCAGCGTTTGAGACATCTCCTGAAGGGTGATTAGGTTTTTAATAGAGCTTGCCGCAGAAAATAACTCGTTTGAAATCGGGGTCAGGATAGAAGCTCTCAGGGTAGCGTGCCTTTGCAAACGCGCCGCAACCGCCCCCAACAGTTCCTCCCGGTTAAAGGGCTTGCAAATGTAATCATCCGCGCCGAGTTGCATGCCTTCTCGCATATTTTCGGGGGTACTTTTCGCGCTCAAGAAAATAAACTGGATGCCAACGGTGGCAGGGTCTTTGCGAAGCGCCTCCAACGCCTGATAACCGTTAACGCCGGGCATCATAATGTCCGAAATTATCAGGTCAGGCAAATGTTGTTTGGCAAGATTAATACCCGCTGCGCCGTCTTGCGCCGAAATAACCTCATAGCCTTCTGCTTCCAGCAAGTACACAAGGTTAATTAAGATGCTATACTCATCTTCCATTACCAATATTTTTTTAGTCATAATACTTCTTACCAGCCCATTTTACTAAAGCAACTTACAAGGTTGCCCTGTACACATTAAGATATTTTTATTCGCAAATAGGCGCATAATTCCTACTCTATGACGAATAGATAAAGGTAAGAGTCTAAAAAACGCGCTTTTTATAGCGACAAAGCCCTAATTATAAAAGATTGATTGTATGAGCCTTTGAGTAAAGCCAAGTTACAGAGGTATTCACAACTTAAAGAGCCTTGTTTTTGCAACGCCGAAGTAGGTTTTTTGCTTGCATTAAACATTGTTAATAATATTACAGGGCTATGCTAATGTCAACATAGCAAAAAAGAAGGGCGACTCCAGCGTCGCCCCTACGGGTTAAAACAAAAATTAAACTACCGTCAGAATGTTCACTTGGGTGAACTCCGAGCGGTTGCCGTAGCCTACGATGGCGTAATCGCCAGACAATCCGGCGG
>NZ_JBAXHI010000072.1:0-9358 GCF_037138995.1 Candidatus Chlorohelix sp.
TCCCCCACCCACACAACAAAATAGCCCTTACCCGCCCGGCTATCGTTCTCCCTATGGTATGTCTCCTTCGGCATTGCGTGGCGGGATGCTACCGCCCCGTTTCCCGGTAGCTCCAAACGGCGTACCGTATGTGGTAAACGAAAACCCGCAAGCGTTTCATAGCTATTCCAAAGAGGGCAAGCAGGTTTATGCTATTTTTGCCAGCTTTTCGATTCGGTTGGTTGCAGCAATAATTGATACACTGATAATGTCAATTCCCAGTTTTATGCTTTCGTTACTGGTGTATTGGGTGACTTTACCCGCTTCTGTAATAGAATCAAATACTATAGACCCAACCAACCCAGATGTTATAAATGCTTCAAACTGGCTAATCCTGCTGAACGGTACTATCTACCTGTTATATTGTGTCTCTATGACGGCACGCTTCGGACAAACAGTGGGGCATCGCTTGATGGGTCTAAAGGTAATGAAACTGGATGGTAGCAAACCGGATTTATCTACCGCGCTGGTTAGAAATCTTTTTGGTTATAGCTGGATTATCTCGCAAATATTGAGCGCGGTTGACATTGGGCTGGTAAATGTATTGGGTTTTATTCTGACTATAATGGTAATGATTGGCTTTAGTTCGGTGGCGTGGGCGCCTCGGAGACAGGGTTGGCATGACCGTCTGGCAGGGACTGTAGTGGTACACCGGGCTGAGTTAGTTAAAGATTTAAATTTCTAGGCGGTAATGTACTGTAATAATTGCGGAAAATTTAATCTTAAGGAAGCAAATTTCTGTTATAACTGCGGTCAGGCACTGGAACTTGTTAGCGAACCGTTACAGGTTGCGCCTGCACCTGCACCCGTTTCATCGGTCTCTATAAATACGTCACCACAGTATTATTCTACAACTCCTCAAGCTTATTATGGTAACTATTATAATGCTTGGCAATATCCATCCGCAAATTATAACCCGGTAAATAGCCCGAACTTTTTGTATTACCATCCGCTGGCTTATAACGCAGCAGGAATTACTTATGATATAAGCGGGCAACCGAGCGCGTTTTACAGCTATGTAGATGAGCAGGGTAAGTTGGTATTATTAAAAAGGGCGAATCACGGGAAACGCCTGTTAGCAGGGATTTTGGATTGGGCTCTTGGTTCTTTACCGGGTTGGATTATGCTTATTGTTGCCAGTAATAGCTTTACTTATATCTTGCCCCTTAGTCAGGGAATCCCGTGGTGGGCTTCGCTGTTTTCAACCCTATGCTTTTTCAGTTATTTCTTGGCTATGACTGCGCTTGTCGGGCAGACCCTCGGTAAGATGGCGCTAGGCATTCGAGTGGTGCGTTACGATGGGAATAAGCCCGGTTGGTTGCTGGCTTTTATCCGTCAATGTTTGGGCTATCCGCTCAACGCTGCTGGGTTTATGCTGGGCTTTTTATCCATATTTGTGGATTCGCGCCGACAGGGTTGGCACGATAAAATGGCGCGTACCTTAGTGGTGGAAGAGCGCAATTATACTGAGGGTCGCGATTTTACACTTCCACCCTTTTCTCAATAAAAATATCCAAAACAGAACTTTATATGAGCAATAATGAAAATAGAAACGAGCTTGTCCGCTATGCTCGTCAGATTTTATATCCGGGAATAGGTCTGGAAGGTCAGAAAAAGTTACTGCAATCTCGCGTTCTGATTGTGGGATGCGGAGCATTGGGTACAAGCCTTGCCAATCACCTTGTCCGCGCGGGAGTGGGTCATTTGACCATCATAGACCGCGATTTTATTGAACTGAATAATTTGCAACGCCAAATCCTTTTCGATGAGGAAGATTTAAAGCGCAACTTACCTAAAGCAAGGGCGGCTGTGGCTAAATTACGTCTGATAAATAGCGAAATTTCGATTGAAGCGTTGGTGGAAGATTTCAATTATGATAATGCGCTTGAACTGATTAGGGGCGTTAATGTGGTACTGGATGGCACCGACAATTTTGAGACGCGCTACCTGATAAATGATACTTGTGTTAAGCTGGGTAAAGCGTGGGTTTATAGTGGAGTCATCGCAGCTTATGGTATAACCTCTACTATTGTACCCGGACAGACCCCTTGTTTGCGCTGCCTGTTCCCCGACCCGCCCCCACCCGGTACTACGCCTACTTGCGATACGGCGGGTATTATCGGTAGCATTGTAGGGGTAATTTCTTCTATAGCCGCGGGTGAGGCAATCAAGTTGCTGGTGGGTAAAGGAACGCTCAATCGTGGGTTACTTTCAGTGGATTTGTGGCAGAACAGCTTTGAGAAACTTCCGATTGAAACGCCCCTGACCGATTGTCCATGTTGTGGCAAGCGTAAATTTGAATATCTCGAATCGGAAGGGACACGCGGTAGCCACGCTGCTAGTTTATGTGGGCGAAATGCTGTTCAGATTTCGGTGCGTCCTGCTGCACAAATCAATCTAGAAGAATTGGCAACTCGTTTGCAGACTGCCGGAGCATTGGAGGTAATTCAGAACGAGTATCTGTTGAGGTTCAAACTGGATGGCTACGAGTTCACAGTTTTCCCTGATGCGCGTGCTATCATCAAAGGTACTGACGATGAGAATATAGCTAAAACGCTCTATTCCCGGTACATCGGTATTTAGGACTGGTAAAACCACTAAGCCTAGCGCGTGATACTTACTACTGCGGCATCGCTCTTTTTAATGAAACCGCCTTGTTCAAGAATCGGCAACCAGATTCCATAAGAGCTATTATTTTCCGTATAATTGGTAAAAACTTGTTGCCTAGAGACATACGCAATCACGTTACCGCTATCGGCTGTATTAAAAATGGGGGTGCGGTCAAGGCGAGCTTCAATGGCGGATGCCAACCCTATGGGTTTTTCGCGTTGCTCGAAGGGTGGGCGTTGGTTAAGAAATACGATAATACCGTTGGCAAGTCCTCGCGCCACATTATCGGCACGGTTAACCAGTATTTGCGTATCGTTTGGATTGGTAAGAAAGCCTAATTCGATTATTGCGCCGGGTGTAGCTTTACTTATAGCGTAATAGCGGTACGCTGAATTGAAGGAATAATACTCGGTCATGCCATCAGTAATACTACCATCGCGCTTCATTAAGGTTGTGGCTTCGTACTGGCTGTAAATCGAATTTACCAGTGTATCCTCAGTTTTGGGGATAGCGCTGTTCCAATAGTGCGCTAATTTAAACCCGCTTGGACTGCTGCTGGTCACTGCGTCACAATGAATGGCTACAAAGGCATCGGCAGTATATGCGGGCGGGACAGTAGCGGGTAACAAATCCACCGTCACGCCTCTTGAGATGAGCAAAGCGGCGGTGCGGCGTGCTATATCGTAGTTAATCTGTACTTCTGTATAGCCGCCCCCGCTGCCTCCCGTCTGATTACGTAGCGCAGCCCACTCATCAGGCAGTTTGTCAATATCCAGATGCCCGATTTGCAACCCTACACGCGGTCTTCCATTTGTGCCGTAATTGGGCAATAACGTTGGGGTTGGCTGGCGTGTCTGAGGCGGGGCGATGTAGGGAATCAGCGGCACTCCATTGATTAGAGTCAGATTCTCAGGCTTGAGATTTGCGGCAGAAATGCGCCCGCTATAACCATAGTTACGGGAGGCTTCAAAAGTGGCAAGGGGCGGAGGCGTAATAAAAATCTGATAGCGTGGTAGAGGGCTACCGCTTACTATATCTGCCGGAGTAGGCGGCGGGGCATAGCTAGAACCGGCTTGTGGGCTAGGGGCTGGCAAGGTATCAATAAGTGGCGCAAAAGTTGGAGCAACAAGAGAGAGTTGCGGGGTGCGCGTAGGGCGACTTTCATCCTCACAAGCAGCGAGCAGCAAACCGACAATTATTAGCCCTAACATGAAAACTGATTTGAGTTTATTGCTATACAACGGATTGTTGTTCCGAACGATTAACGCAGCGCCTTACCATTGTGATTTGGGGAGTTGCTTCGGCGTTTGCGACATTCTTGTTACCAAAAGTAACAGCCAAACCTACTACTAAAAGCAAACTTAAGCTCATGGGTAAGAGCGCTGTGTTATGCAGGTTTGGCATTGTGAACTTCATACAAAAAATCATCAACTTACGACAGAATAACCCCCCAAATCAGATGACACTATATTGATTTAGAGGTATTTGTCCAACCCTAGAACCTTAAGTTTTTCTACTATCTTACGCACATCTTGGTTGTTCTGGCGTTTGCAGACCAGCAATACATCAGGAGTATCCACCACAATAATATCTTCAAGCCCGATAGTAGCTACTAACTTATGCTGGTTTGCAGTATAAACAAGCGAATTGGTGGTTTCAATGCCAAGATGCTGCCCAATAATAGCGTTGCCTTGCTCATCGGCATTGCGTAGCGCGATTAGCTCTGCCACTACCGACCAATCGCCCACATCGCTCCACCCAATGTTAACCGGCAAAACTGCCATATGGGCTGATTTTTCGGCTATGCCTACGTCTATCGTCTCAGATTTGATTTGATTCCAGATTTCGTTAAGAACTTGCCAATAATTCTCATTGCCATAGGCTGCTTTTATCTGGTTTAATTGAGCGTATAGTTCAGGCTGAAGGGACTGATATTCACCTAGGATGGTGGATAGTTTCCAGATAAACATCCCGCTATTCCAGCTATATCGCCCTGTAGCCAGATATTGCTCGGCTATCTCGCGTGCCGGTTTTTCAACGAAACGATTGACCTTGTAACAATCCAGTTCGCCAATAGTTCTCAATAACGCACCACGTTCAATGTAGCCGTATCCGGTATGCGGGCTATCGGGTTCAATACCGAGCGTAACAATGTAACCTTGTTCTGCCATATTAGCGGCAGCGAGTACAGTTTTATGAAATTCATCGGTTTTGGTGATAACATGGTCGGCGTGGAAAGAACCGATTACAGGGTCAGACTCGCCTTTCGCAGCGGCAAGCCCTTCGATATGAATTAACCCTAACCCAATAGCAGGTGCAGTACCTCGCCCGCTCGGTTCAATTAGCACGTTTTCAGGTTTTAGCTCCGGCAATTGCTCCCGGGCTTTTTGCGCTTGCGAATCGCCTGTCACTATGACGATATTTTCGATAGGAATTATGCTCTGTAACCGCAGCACAGTTTCCTGTAGCATGGTATGTTCCGATACAAGATCGAGAAGTTGTTTAGGGCTTGTAACGCGGCTACGAGGCCATAATCTTGAGCCGATTCCACCTGCAAGCACAATTGCATACATCCAGCTATGCTCCCCTTAAGTTTACAAGAAATGAACAAATAAGAAATACACGAATTATTATACATTATGTAGCTAGATTTGGTTTTTTCCTGATGTTTGCAAATAAATAGACCCGCATCAAGTTCGGATGCGGGTTTGAAAAGAACGGTTTTTCTCAGGAGTGACTAATTTCTTCAGGCGCTCTGCGGCTAAGACTAAGGATTGCCAGCGCTATTAAAAAACCGCCTAGAAGTTTAGCAAGCGTAATACTCTCATCGAGTAGTAACGCTCCTAATAGCACTGTAACCGCCGGTTCACTGGTTGCAACTATTCCTGCGCGGGTTGCTCCGATTATATTGATGCCCATTAGCAATAAAAACACCGAAAACCCGGTCATTACTCCGATTGCTATGCAGCATACCCAGCCTTCTACTGTCATATCAAAGCGAAAAGTATCGGTTAAGCTTACATAAATGGTAAAACAAACAGCCGTAATCGGTATGCAATAACCTGCCATTATCAAGCCGTTTGTGTTTTTTCCGAAGTGTTGTGCCAGAACAGAGTACCAAGAATTGCTGAAAGCAGAACCGAAGATATAGAGAGCGCCAAGCCAACTAAAGGTTGCGCCCGCCATAAATGCGGTGGAAGGGTCAACCGTCAGGAAACAGCCCAATAACGCCATCCCAAGTGCTATGGTTTTAATCCAATTCAATTTCTCATTAAAAAACAATACCGACCAAAGTACAATTAGAGCGGGAAATACAAACACCAATAAGGAAGCCGTCCCGGCTGGCAGTAACTCTAGACCCATGTAGTAAAAGAGGGAGTTGGTAATCCAAATTAGCCCCAATAGGAAGAAGCTCACCGCTTTTCGGCGAGGTTGACGTATTTGCAAACGCACACCGCGCCGAATCAATATCCAGATTGTCAGCCAGATTACCAAACCTGCGCCAATGAAGCGGATAGTTAATAGCGATGCGACATTGGCATTTCCCTCATAGGCGTACTTAGCCAGCACCGCTTGTATGCCATAACTTGCGCCTGCTATAGCTACAATGCCGATACCTAACCAGTGTCGCCCACTACCCGTTAGAAGTTTTGTTTTGAATGAAATTGATTGGATTGGAGCAGTTTCAGTCATCTGCTCTAGCTGTCTCATGTTAGTAAAGTCTCCTCATAACTATTGATTTACACTCAAATAGTTTGACTTTTGCCCTTACTAAAGTCAATAGGCATTATTGCGGCACTTTCCTACATCCTTTTTAACTACTCGGCAACTTTACAGGATAGGTGCGAGTGTTATAATACTTAAACCGTAACTTGTGCCGCTTGCCTTTTTAATGGGGTAGCGGTCTTCTTCTATTAAAAACACAGGTGGAGATAAATCCAGTGACTTTTGCGAACTTTCAGCTTGAGGAAATCGAGATAAAGGCGAATGCTATACAATTTCTTGAGCCGGGCGAAGGTTATATAAAATCTTTTGAGGAGAGCCGGATAGCCATTATTCCGGCAGGGCTTGAACAAACTACCAGTTATATGCAGGGAACAGCCAGAGGACCTGCCGCTATCCTTGCTGCTAGTTCTCAGGTTGAGCTTTATGATGAAGAATTAGATGACGAGCCAATAGAATTGGGTATTTTTACTCTGGATGAGCTTGATTTCAGTGATAAAACTCAGGAGCAGAGTCTTGCTCTCATCGGTTCTGCCTTCAAAACTTGTATGGATGCCGGGAAGTTTACGGTTACACTGGGTGGCGAACACTCGGTGACTATTCCCATTATTCACGACCTAAAAAACCGATTTCCTGATTTAGTAGTTTTAAGTTTTGATGCACACGGTGACTTGCGTGTTACGTATCATGGTGAGCTAAGCCACGCATGCGTTATGCGCCGTATCGCTGATATGGATGTGCCTGTTTATGTTATTGGGGTGAGGAGCGTATGCCGTGAGGAAGTGGAATTTGTACGCTCTAACTCCAAAGTTGAAGTGCTGTTTGATTACCAGCGTGCCGAGCGCAAATTTGAGGTAGCAGACCTTTTGAAGTGGGGCAAGCACGTTTATGTTACTGTTGATTTGGATGCGTTTGACCCTGCCGAAATGCCCTCGGTTGGCACGCCCGAACCGGGTGGTTTACGCTGGCGTGAATTTTTCGCAATTTTCAAAGAAGTTTGTGAAAACACCAAAATTGTTGGGTTTGATATTATGGAATTAATGCCTCGTGAAGGTCAGGAAAGAGCAGATTTCTATAGCGCAAAGCTGCTCTATAAAATGTTAGGCTATATGCGACGGGCTGGGCAATTTTAATTAAGGAGGTAGTACATAAATGGCTAACCCCATTAACCAATTAACGGCGGAAGCTAAAATCTCGCTTGAAGCTGAGTTAAAAGAATTACTGGAAGTGATTGAACCAGATTTGGTGGCACGTGT
This sequence comes from Candidatus Chlorohelix sp., assembly GCF_037138995.1. Lineage (NCBI taxonomy): Bacteria > Bacillati > Chloroflexota > Chloroflexia > Candidatus Chloroheliales > Candidatus Chloroheliaceae > Candidatus Chlorohelix > Candidatus Chlorohelix sp. The sequence goes on from NZ_JBAXHI010000072.1 coordinate 7,629, forward strand.
AGGGGATGCCGCAGCACAGGGGGATTTGCGTGAGAATTTTGCATATCACGACCTGCGCCGCGAGCTTGGAATAAAGCGCGGGAGAATACAGGAATTGCGAAATATCCTGAAATCCAGTGTAATAGTTGAAATACCGGTAAATGATGGGTATGTGCGTCTTGGTTCTACCATAGTGGTTACTGAAGATGGGTTTGATGATGAGGAAGTTTTTTGGATTGTGACCGAAGCGGAAGCCAGCAATCAGTCTGATTCTTCCAGCGGAAGGGTGAAACTGTCGGTTGGTTCACCGCTAGGGCAGGTATTGTTAGGTCGCAAAATTGGCGACAAAGTGAGTTTTACTGCTCCTACCGGCGCGAAGCTGTCTTTTATTGTCAAAAGAATCCAATAAAAGAGTTCAGAAAAAGACTTTAAAAAGCAAAACTCCCTTCCCGGTTTATCGAGAAGGGAGTTTTTAAGTTCAGCTTTTACTTTTTAACCCCACCAATGCGGTAGGTGAAGTATTCTGGGTCGTTGGGATCGGCGCGGAAGGCGCTATTCCCACTTGCTAATAGGTTGCGAAGGTAAGCTCTGCTAAAAGGTCGCTCTATATTGACCAGCGGATACAGGTCATTCAAAGCTGCCCGCAGCACATCAGCTTGTTTTACACCCACCAGTTCAAAGGCGTTTGCCACCAGAAAGTCGGTTTTCTTGCGGTCAGATTCTTCAAGACGTTTCTGATTATCAAGTTTGCTGAAGCGTTCAGGCGTGAGAATTTCGCTCTCATTTACCTGGCACTCAAAACCAATGGTTCTGTAAACAAACTTCTGCCGTCTCTCATCGTAAAACAACAGGCGGCGTTCTTGTTCTGCACTACTAACCTCGTACTCGATTATAAAGTGATTCGTGCGAATACCCTGAGTTACCACCAATTTTGCACCCGGTATCAGGTTATTGGCATAGAAGTCTTCCAACCCGGCAATCCACCCGCCACGGGTACCACTTGGAAAGTGCAACTCGGCAGTGTAGGTAAACTCCAGTTGGGGAGCTTCAAGGCGCAGAATGACCAGCTTCTGTTCCTCCAACAAACCAGATGGGAATAGAGTACGGGCGTTTAAATCATAAGGCAGCAAACCGTTCTCGTACTCGTAAAAAGTAATGGTATGCTCCCACTGCTTGCGCCCTTTTACTGTAGTAGATAGCACAATTGGGTCATTTAAGTTTGCATCTTCGAGGAACTTATAGTCCAACCCGATTTCGGATGCCTTGCGTTTGCCCTGACCCAGTGCGTTCATACCCGGTGCAGTCCAGATACGATCGTCTTCTGCGCCAACAAACTCGAAATCTTTCTTTTCACGAGAAAGACGGAAGTTTAAGGAGAAGCGTTTCGCTTCGTAATCCTGATCGTTGTTGCGCTTGTTAAAGACATCCGTCAATATAGCGGTGTCGGTAACAGGTCCGCCAACTTCATTCATATAATCGCGAATGCGGCGGAAATCTCCTTTGGTCAATCTTTCAGTTTGGTCTTCGAGGAACCAGTCATTGGCAAAGTTAATAAAGCGCAAATCCTGAGTCAAGGAGTTAGCCAAAGCAGCTGAGAAATAATCACCATAAGAATCCAGAATTTCACTGGCAGCTTTGCTCAAATCAACTTCAATGCCTTCATCAAGGGTCATGATTACAGGTCCTGATGGCATAACAACAGGCTTAGGCGGCGCGACAGTCTCAACGACAGTGGGCTTGGCTTCAACAGG
>NZ_JBAXHI010000073.1:0-9089 GCF_037138995.1 Candidatus Chlorohelix sp.
CTGACCCTAAACGTTGGAAGCATCGTCTAACTCTCCTGTTTTAGGCACTCCCCCTTTCTTTCCTGTCTTGACTTTCTGGGTCACTTCAATTCGCCCTAAGTTTTCATTGACTTTGGACAGCGTGTTAGGTTCGCACTTTATTTTGTGCCTGCTAATTATTTGAAATTAGTTGTCACAGCGATATTTCCTAATATGCTTGGTGACAACTATCGAAAAAAAACGTGTAGTGCAAGTCTTCTCGTTGCACATGACAAGCTACAAAATGGTCATTGCCTGTGTTTATAAGCTCTGGTTCCTGCTGTTCACATATTTTGATTTTGTAGGTACAGCGGGTGCTGTATCTGCATCCGGTTGGTAAGTCGGATTGGCTCGGAATCTCTCCAATCACTTCAAGCCGTTTACGCTTTATATCAGGGTTGGGTGGCGGAATGGAGGAAAGCAAGGTTATAGTGTAGGGGTGAGAAGGATTTTTAAAAAGGTCTTCGACTGAACTGATTTCGACTATTTTTCCTAAGTACATTACCGCTACTCTGTCAGCTATATTGCGGATTACAGAAAAGCTGTGGGATATAAATAAGTAAGTTAAGTTAAACTCACGCTGCAAGTCCCCCAACAGATTTAGAATCTGACTCTGGATAGAAACGTCTAGCGCAGAAACTGGCTCATCACATACTACAAACTTTGGTTTTACTGCCAGCGAACGGGCAATACAAATGCGCTGCCGCTGACCACCCGAAAATTCATGTGGGTACTTCCGAATATTATGTTGGTTCAATCCGACTTTTTGTAACAATTCGTACACTTGCTCTTCTACTTCATGTTTTTTTACAGAGGTATGCAAGAGTAGGGGTTCTGCTATAAGATCCTTTATCGTCATCCAAGGATTCAAAGAGCCGTAAGGGTTTTGGAAAATCATCTGCATTTCCTTACGCAACGCCTTTAATTTATCTGGAGAAAGCCTTGTAACATTGGTTTCCTCGAAAAAAATCTCGCCAGCAGTTGGTTCCAGCAATCTCAAAAGCAACCTTCCTAAGGTTGATTTACCACACCCGGATTCACCCACGATTCCAAGCGTTTCGCCTTTGTTAATAACAAAACTTACCCTATCTACCGCTTTAAGTGGCTTGCTTTTTTTTGAAAAGAAAGCAGAGTGGCTATAAAAATGCTTCGACAGGTTTTCTACCCTTACGAGAACTTCTGGCGTGGTAGGGGTTACTTTTATATTGACTGGCATTTGATATACTCCGCATATTCTTCTGAACCAATCCAGCATCTATAACTTCTTCCCAATTCCTGCTGCTTAACCGGGGGAGCTTTGTCAAGACAAATCTGCTGTTTGTATTCACATCTAGGAGAAAAACGGCAGCCAGTCGGGTATTCCGATGGTTTTGGGATAGTTCCGGGGATAATATACAGCCGTTCCTTTTTAAGTCCGATTTTGGGGATTGAAAGTAAAAGCCCTTTGGTATAAGGGTGCAAGGGGGTTTTGAATATGGAATGAACACTGCCCTCTTCCACTACTTGTCCCGCGTACATTACTATTATACGTTCGGCAATATCAGCGACGACACCTAGGTCGTGGGTTATTAATAGGATGGACATACCTAGCCTGTCTTTTAGCTCTTTCATCAAATCGAGAATTTGAGCTTGAATTGTTACATCCAAAGCGGTAGTTGGTTCGTCTGCAATCAAAAGCTGAGGTCTGCAAACAAGGGCTATGGCAATCATCACCCGCTGCCTTTGTCCACCGGAAAGTTGAAAAGGGTAACTCGAAAGGCGCTTCTCAGGAGAGGGGATGCCCACCAATTTTAGCATCTCGATTGCTTTTGCTTTTGCTTCGTTTCTGCCAACTCGTTGATGCAGTATCACAGTTTCAATAATCTGCCGACCGATGGTAAGCACCGGGTTTAACGAACTCATCGGTTCCTGAAATATCATTGAAATCCGATTCCCGCGAATTGCCCGCATATCTTTCTTGGATTTCAATAAAAGATTTTCGCCTTCCAACAAAATCTGGCCAGCCTCAATTTTACCCGGTGGGTTCGGAATCAAACGTAAGATGCTCAGAGAGGTGACACTTTTGCCGCAACCCGATTCGCCTACAATCCCAACAGTTTCCCCTCTATTAATATGAAGCGAGACCCCATCCACCGCCGGAATTTTGCCATGCCTAGTATAAAAGCTGGTTTTAAGATTTACCAGTTCCAGTAACTTCTCACTCATTGAACATGCCACTTTCGATATTAATACCATTTGCTGGAGTTAATTTCTCAATTCGCACCGGAACTGCTTTCAGGGAAGGGAACCCGGACATTGGGTCATTCCGGTCGTCCGGGGTTATCAGGTTGACATTGGCTTCACTCCAGCCGTAAGGCACTTGTATATATCCGGATAGTATTGCATCAGGCGGCAAAACTTCCGCCTGTATCTCAAGTGAGCCGATAGCGGAACTGATTCTAACCAAATCATAATCCTGTATTCCAAGCTGTAAAGCATCTTCCGGGTGTATTCCGACATAGGGCTGCGGGTCGAGCTTTTGAAATTGTTCGAGATTGTGATAGCGACTACTGTTATACAGTTTTTTTCGAGAACCGCTGATTAAGGTAAAGGGGTATTCCGGGTTTGTTTGACGCAGATAAGCTGGAAACCGATATTCGGGCAGCGAGTGATAACCCAACTTTTCTAATTGCCCTGAAGTGAATTCGATTTTGCCAGAAGGAGTTTTAAACGGCGAATTTTTCCATTTTTCATAAGTTATCGGTTTGTATTGGTAGCCTTCCGGATTCGTTTCAAGGTCATTATTGGTAATACCGGTATCTTTCAAAAGCCACTCGTTGAGGGTGGACTCGTTATCCCACGGAAAATAGTGACCTAGACCTAAGCGGTGTGCGAGGTCATGCCAAAACTGGTATTCATCTTGGCACTCTGGTAATGAAATCAATTTTTTTGTCAGATTTATGACATTGTAAGCCGGGAATACATGAAATTCGCTCCGTTCGTAGAAGCTGGCGGCTGGCAATACATAGTGAGCAAGGGAGGCAGTTTCGGTCATAAACAAATCCCGCACCACCAATAACTCTAGGCTGCTAAGGGCTTCCTTGACCTTGTTAGCTGCCGGGTTAGTCAAAACAGGATTGGCGGCAGTCAATAACATACCCCTTATTCGGTAAGGTTGCCCGGTCAGGATAGAATTCAGCCCGGTCATAGTGTGGCTTTCCTGACGAAAGTTATAAAGCAGGGGATATTTTTTTGAGCCGATAGGATTAAGGTGCGACAGGTCTATTTCATTATACAGTTCAAGGTCTTGCAGACCAGGACCTTCCGGCAGGCGGCTGCCACCCTTGTGGTCAATACTGCCGATAATTGCGTCTATAAAAGCAATAGCCCTAATATTTTCCAGACCGTTTACGTGGTGTTCCAATCCGTTTCCCACAATATTCAGCGAGCGCGGGGAATTTTTAGCCAGATTGAGCGCAATTTGCTCAATTAGGTTGGCTGGTATGCCAGTTTCTTTTGCGGTATAGGCAAGGGTAAAGCGTCGGGCGTAACGTTGCACCGCATCAAATCCGATGGAGTAATGCTCTAGGAATTCAGTGGCGTACAGGTCTTTTTCTATCAGGTAATTAATTAGTCCCCAAGCTAAAGCCCCGTCAGTACCGGGTTTCAGCATGGCATGTAGGTCAGCTTTCCGTGCGATTTCATTTTTGCGAGGATCAATTACGATTAGTTTGGCACCGTTTTTGCGGGCTTTTAGAATTTTCTCAAAGGCAAAAGGGTGAGAAAAAGGCGGATTTGAACCCCATATAACGATACAGTCAGCGTTCTCATAGTCTGGAACCAGACCGCCCCCATAAACCAGTGAATAGGCAATCCACCTAGCGCAAAAACAGGTCGAATCGTTGGAAAAATAGTTCGGGGAACCCAACGCTTGGCAAAACCTTCGGGCATGTTGTTCCTGTTGAGCAAACCCGACTGCCTCGCCTTTCCAAACGCTCAGACACCGCGCCCCATATTTACGCTTCAGTTTTTCGAGCTTAAAGGCAATCTCATCTAACGCCTCTTCCAGAGAGATTTCGAGCCAGTCATTCTTTACTTTTTTCAGGGGTTTTAAAAGTCGGTCTTTGGCATAAACCATATCCGTGGAGGCTTTGGCTTTTATACATATTTTCCCTTCGCTCCAAGGGTGTCCCTTCAGCCCGGTAACTTTTGTTATTCGCCCGTCTGCAAGCACGACATTTAAAGCGCAGCGGTCATTACACATCCTACATAATGTTTTCTCAAACTGTTCTGCCATTTAAACTCTTTCAGGCTGATTAAGCCTTTTCTCTATTTCTAGCTATTTTCTGACAGCCCAAAGCCCCTCCGCGAGAAGGGGCTTTGGCTAAGAATCAAATGCCCTTTTACTTTTTGGTTAACCAAGTATTCCAGAAATAAGGGGTTGTATAGTTGCCATAACCCTGCAAAGTGGCGCTGCCTATATACAATCCGTCATAATCTACCGTTTTAAGGTAGGGCAGAGAAGTCCACCATTCTTTGTACCAATCTTGCACAATCTTATACCGTTTGGCTTGGTCTGTCTCTACCAGCAATTTATCATAAATGGCATCCATTCTCTTGGAATATTCGTCATTCCAGTTGCCAATCCATTTATTGGTGCCAACCCACGCTCCGTAAACCTGTGGATCAGGATCTGGAGCTTTGAAGCTGTTGATATGAATATCCCAACCGTCAACCTTCTTGCGCTGTTCTACCACAGTAGCACGGTCAAGCAGTTTTAATTCAACTTTAAATCCCACTTTTTCCAACTGAGATTTCAGGTCAACCGCTGCTTGGCTATGTACAGTGTTTTCTTTTTCAGTCAAGATAACGATAGGCTGCCCGTTATACCCAGCTTTCTTTAACAATTCTTTGGCTTTATCAGGGTTAGGCTTGTTGTAGATACCATCGCCTGCTGTAGGGTCATTCCAAATATTGCCCTTATTGAAGAGAGAACCATTCAAATGGTAGAAATCCTTGTTACCCACCATCGCGATGCCCAGTTCATCAATATTAAGCGCATAGGCAACCGCTTGCCGGGCATTTATATCTTTGAAAGTAGTATTTCCGGCATTGAAAATCAGAAACCCTTGGAAGTTCGGAGAGGTAACATAGGTTTGGACGCTTTTGTCTGCCTTAAAAGCAGTGTATTGATCCGAGGGAATATCCCTAGCAAACTGGTATTGGTTGCTCTGAACACCGGCAATACGCACCGCCTGTTCCGGCACAAATTTGAATTCCAGTTCGTCAGCATATGCCACTCTTTTTCCAGCCAACCCGGATGTTTCGGTAGTGAGGGCTTTGTAGTCGTTAAACTTTTTCAGCAGCACATGCTGGTCGGGTATCCACTCCACAAAGCTATAAGGACCAGTGCCAATTTGTTCCTTCAGGCTGTCCTTGGGATACTTTTCTATCAATTCCTTTGGCTTAATGAGTAATTTCTGATTAGCTACATTGGCAGCGATTAGCGAAATAAAAGGGGCATAAGGCTGCTTGAATTTAAACTTGACCTCATATTTTCCAACCTTCTCAAAGGAGTCTAGGTAGGGCTTGATAACTTCCCCTGCACCGTTTAAATTGAGCCAACGGTTGAAGGATGCTTCCACATCATCGGAGGTCAACTCCTTGCCATTTTGGAATAGTACACCCTGCCTTAGTTTGACATCGTAAGTTTTGTTGTCGTCAATCAGGGTATAACTCTCTGCTAGATGGGGTTGGGGCTTGTAGTTTTTGTCAAACTCAAAAAGCCCCTCATAGACATGCGTCAGAATATCATTGATTTCCTGAGCGGTGGTCTTGTCGGGGTCCAAATCTGCTGGCGCAGAGGTAACTGCTACTACAATTCTACCTCCAGAAACAGGAGCACCCGCGCCGGCTGCCGTGGTGGAAGCAGCGCTAGTAGCAGCAGCAGTGGTGGTCGCGGCGGTAGCTGCCAAAGTTGTGCTGGTCGCCGCTGTAGTAGTTGCTGCCGCGGTGGTTTTTGCCGTAGTGGTAGCGGTGCTAGTAGCATCACCGCAAGCGACCGCTAACGCACTTATTGCTAAAAACAACAGCAACGCCATAATTTTTCGAGTATAACTCTTCAATTCAAATCTCCTTCCTGAATGTAATTCGAAACTTCAACAACAGGATTCCAATACGATAGCTTTGGTGGGTTTAAGTAGCGTTTGACCCGGAAAAGCCAGAAGCCTAGCCGATTGAAATCCTCAAAAACTATATGTATATGCTACATATGTGCATTATGAAATTAACAGGGCGCAATAAGACCTCCTAAAGTTATAAAAATTACCGGACTCTTTCAGTTAATAAGGGCATGGGTTGTTCAATTAGTGGCGACACTGTCAACTAACTTAAGGGCGGTACATTGGATAATTGCTTCAGGTAATAAAACAACTATGCAATGCTTTAAGCGACCGCAATTGATAAATCTCACCGCTAATCCAGTAGAATGTAGGCATCAATTAGGGCAGGGTTATGATAAGATATTTTATCAACATTGTCAAGTTTATAATAAGAGTGCTAGAGTTCGTTTTCAGGATTTAAGTTTTGGGTCGAATAAATCTCGCAGCCCATCTCCCAGAATACTAAGACCCAAAACAACCATCATAATAACTCCTCCGGGGAAAATCACAATCCAAGGAGCAATAGACATAAATTTTCTACCCGAGCTTACCATCCCGCCTAAGCTCGGTTGAGGTTCCATAATTCCAACCCCTAAAAAACTTAGCGCAGCTTCAGCAAGTATGGCAGAGGCAAAACAAAAAGTTGCCTGCACTATAATCGGGGAAATACAGCCCACCAGTATATACCGAAAGATTATTTGAAAATTGCCCGCACCTATAGCTCTACCGGATTCGATATATTCCAGCGGTTTTAAGGATAGAACGCTGGCACGTACTACTCGCGTCATTTTTGGAAAATAGGCAAAGGTTAAAGCAATAATAATATTGAACTCACCAGAACCCCACACAGCCGCTATAGTGATTGCCAGAATTATTTCAGGAAATGCCATCAGCCCGTCAATAATGCGGGAAACGATTGCATCTACTAGCCTATAATAACCAGAGACTAGCCCTAACAAACCCCCAAAAATGGTAGTCAATAGTGTTACTATTATTCCAATCTCCAGTGAAACCCTGACACCGTAACAGGTACGGCTGAAAATATCCCTGCCAAACTCATCGGTTCCCATTACATTTGTACTTGACGGTCCTTGTAATCTGTTTTGAATTGCTATCTCCAGAGGACCTAACTCATATACAAAAGGAGCAATGATAGCGCAAACTACGATAAGCAACAGAATCGCTAGTCCAATTATTATAAAAAGATGCCGTCTGATATTTCTGAAGGCAGCCGTAACTGCAAGAATTTTAGCCGGGTAGCCAGCTTTTTCCATAAATGTTTTACTTATATTTGATATAGGGATTAATAAAAGAGTAACTAATATCCACAAGCAAATTTACGAGCAGATATATGACGACAGTAAATATCAGACTGCCCTGTATAAGCGGGTAGTCGCGATTTAGAATAGCCTTAATCGCCAGCGCCCCAACGCCGGGTATATTAAAAACAGTCTCTATAATCCAAGTGCCGCCCAACAGCGTTGCTAGGCTAAAGCCAATCACCGTTACAATGGGGTTTAAAGAATTTTTAAAAGCGTGCGGTAGTATAACTTTGAACTCCGACAGCCCCTTTGCGCGGGCTGTGCGGATATAGTCCTGCCCTAAAACATCAAGCATAGCGCTGCGGGTCATCCTAGCAATTAGAGCGCTTTGCATTAAGCCAATGGCGAAACCGGGCATAACAAGGAATCTGATTACACCAAAACCTGCTTTGGAATAAGGTTCATAACCAGCAACCGGAAACCACTGCAAATTAACTCCAAAGACCAATATCAGAATTATTGCGATAAAAAAACTGGGAATAGTCATGCCTATTAGGGAAGTTGAAATTGCCAATTGGTCAAAAATGGTGCGGTGTTTCATAGCTGCAATTATCCCCAAGGGTATGCCGATTACTATGCCAAAAAACATCCCCACAACCGCCAATAAAAGAGTCGGTTCAAGCCTGTCGAAAATTGCTTTAGTAACCGGTTCGTGTAAAAAAAGCGATTCGCCTAAATCGCCTTTAGCCACATTTCCCAACCAACCACCGAATCTTTCATAAATGGGTCTATCCAAGCCCAGTTTTGTACGCATTTCAGCGACCTGTTTTTCGGTGGCAAAATCTCCGACCATCAACCTGACCGGATCTCCCGGCATAATGTTGGTAATAAAAAAGGCAATAATTGCGGAAATTATAATTACTGGTATAAGAGCTAATAGCCTTTTGGAAATATAATTGAGCATGAAAACTTTTCTGGAGTAATGGATAACCCTAACTTATCAAACTGCTTTATAAAGTCGGCTAAATATAAGTTATATTATCTAATATGTCAAGAATAATAATGGTCTGCAATTCCTCATTGCCATTTTGGGAAAAGAAACATTGCTACGGTTGTACAATTTCCCTCCTTAAGGTGGTGGAGAGGATGGCTGCCTCTTTGCCTGTAGCGCTCGGTATTCGCCGAAGCACTCAGGGTGGAAGTACATGGCGTTGCCGATGCGTCCCACATTGGCAACGCCATGTATGGGCTTCTCACACCAGTGGCATTTGAAGGGAGACTGCATACGACCGGCAGCGATGCCAAGCGTTATCAGCACATCGGTTGGAACGTCCCACAACTCACCGGAATTACCGGAGGGACATCGAATGAAGTTGAGCGGGTTCAGCGTTCTTGACCATCAGCCCATAAGGACCAATAAACCAGGGGGACTTGGAAGAGGTGACGTAGTTGGTCAAATCGAAAGCACCCACAATACCGCCTCGCTTGAAGTCGGCGAGATTGTTGCTAATGGATTTGGGCCACCCCAGACCAGACGACATCTTTTTAGCAACGAAGGTGTTCGTCCATGGATCGGTGGGGAAAGCTTCTTCATCCCAGATGGAGGTGTACTGTTGTTTAACCGTAGCAACACCCTCTACTATGCTTCGACACTTCGTGACCCCCTCTA
>NZ_JBAXHI010000074.1:0-8896 GCF_037138995.1 Candidatus Chlorohelix sp.
AACTCAAAACGGATGATTTTCTCGAAATTATCCGAACCATTACCTAGTTTTCGCCGATTTTGGAGGGGGTTTGCGAAACACCCGCTCTAAATGGCTTCTGGGAGCTATTCTAACACAAGTTTGTTTGATTTGCCACACATTTAGGCATCAAATCAGGGCGGATTCAGAGAATAATATTTTTGACAATTGCCGAACTCAGCATATTGGCAACCTGTAAAATTCCAGAAGTGGTAGCAAGCTCAAACTGAAACGCCCTGTTTCTCTTATTTTGCCAATTTGCCACTTGTAATTAATCTTAATCTGTATTAAAATATCTTTATCAAGGCAATTCTATATATTTCCCCTTTAAATTCCTTAGAATAGTTTAAAGGTCTGGAGAATAGCAGTAGCGTGTTGAAAGCGGTAAATTTCTATTAATAGGTTCAATCAGTCCGGCTTCGCCACATAGGGTAATTACGTATAGTTTATAATTATACTACACACCACCTTTAGTTATACACCCTAATTTATTGACATATCTTTTGCAGCCTACTGCGATGTAGCAGCAGGTTGGCTTATGCTACTTATCGCAATGGCGCGATAGGTAAGTTTTTTGCCACATAAATTAAACTAGGGGTGGCGCTAACCCGTCACCCCTTTATTTTTTTGCGCCTAATTTTACATAAAGGAAACAGACATTTGGTAGTTCTTGTTATTAATGAAATTCCTGACTTGCGAAAAGTTGTGCGTACATTCTTTGAATTACAAGGGTATGAGGTGGTTGAAGCCGGGCATCCTGTTGAAGCTTTTTCACAGGCGATTGAATACAAACCGCAGTTTGTGGTAGTGGATAATGTTGTGGACTCAATACCTTGCCTTGCTATTTGTAAGAATATCCAGACAATTCCAGAATTGGAAGCGGTTGAATTTGTAGTTCTTACTGATTTTGATGATGAACTACCCGCTGTTTCTGGTATCAATCTAAAAGGAATTATTACCAAGCCCAACATAGTACCTAAGTTGAGAAATTATTTTCCCCCTTTGAAATAATATATCCCTTCTAACTTTTCGCCCTCCCTGTCGCACTCCAATGAGTCGGGCAAAACCCTCCCGGCTCTATTATCTTTCCCTGCAATGCCTCTCACCCCTTGCGTAATTCGTTTGTTTCAAATGGGGGAAATAAAAAGAGCGCCCGACCAAAGGCGCTCCCCACAGAAAGGATTACAGACCATGACAACTTCCGACCAAAGAAGCCGCATTTCCTCTATATTTTACCACAAGATTCAAGCACTTTCAACAAGAGAGGCAACCATTTTAGGGCTTTTGCAAAGTCAGTATTTATATTTTCAACGGTTCCCCAAACTACCAAGAGAATTAACCCGTAGGGGCGACGCTGGATTCGCCCTTCGCCCGATTGCCCCCCACCCCATGAGATTTGCGCCAAACAAAAAGGGCGCATCGGAATGCGCCCCTACGTTTGGCAATTATTTGGTAACTGACACGCAGGTAAGTTTATTTCCGCTACCGCCCGTAGTTTTTATTTGAATCCCGTGAATATCCAGACCCTTGAGAACTACGTTTCCGCCCAAATCTAAAACTACGCCGGAAGACCCATTTATAACAACGGGCGTGGAACCGCTGCTGCAATTGCTCCCCAAGATAGTCATCCCGTATGGCACGGACGGTAACGGCGAGGTGATGTTTATCGTGCCAGTTACCCCAAAACCGATGCTTTGGTTAGGGACAGCATGGGACAACGAATACCTGAACGTGCCAGAGGTATTAGTATCGGCGAGGCTTCCAACCGTAAAATCGGGGTCAGTAGTCGCGCTATTACTATAGGCATAATCTATCGAACTGTTCAAGCCCACCGAATAGCCCGCCGAATTGTAGGATTGGATGCGGTAGTAATAGGTGGTAGCCGATTTTAGTAGGCTGGTATCTTGATAAGTCGTAACGTTTGCGCCCACAGTCACGGGCGTGTTCCAAGTTACATTATCGGCGCTACGCTGGATACTAAAGCCGGTTTCATTACTAGAGTTATCCGTCCAAGACAAGTCAATCCGGCTGCTGGAAACCTTTGAAGCCAGTAGCGCAGAGGGCAGTGTGGGTGACGACCCGATTCTTAAATGAATGGTATAAGTTCCGGTGTAATAATTACCCCAAGATTGCAGCTTCACATAATAAGTACCGGCTGTCAGAGTAGCTACTATCCTAGAAGCGAACCCTGCCCCGCCGTCATCATCATAGGTTAGATAAGTAAAATTGTTCGGTCCGTACAAGTACATGGCACTGTCGTACAAGGTATAGGGCGAGGTAACAAAGGTGTCAAGGGTATAAGTATTAGTGACCGGAACAGTAAAGGTGTACCAATTGGCATCCCCAAGTGAATTAATATAGTAGGTTACATCCGCGCCATCTAGCGTTAAAGTAAACATGCTACCGCTTGTAGTGGTAGAACTCTCATTGGAATAATCAGAATAACCTTGATTGTTGTAAGCGCGAATCTTGTAATAGATGAGCATACTTGGAACGGCAGCCAAATCAGTGTAAGAAGTGGCGTTTGCGCTGGGAGAGCTAATTATAGACCAAGAGCCGCCGCTGCCTATTTTGCGCCAAATCTCAAACCCCACTTCTTCGGAAGAATTATCCACCCAAGTTAGGTTCACTGAGGTAGAAGAAACAGTGGTAGCGGTCATACTAGTGGGCGCGGAGATGCAAGCTAGTGTAAAACCATCTACCCATCCCACAAGGTTTGATTCTCCAAAGGCATTATAGGAGCTAACCATATAAGAAAATCCGGCGCTACAATTAAGGTTGCTATCCGTGAAAGTGGTAACGTTAGCCCCAACCGAACCCCAGTATATAAAGCTAAGGATGCTGCCGTCCCACCGGTAGATTTTAAACCCGCTCTCATCGGAGGAATTATCCTGCCAACTAAGCCGAATGCTAGTTTTTGACAATGTGGTTGTAGCCAAGTTAGAGGGCATTGCGGGCGGGGTGACGCTAGAAATAGGAGCATTTAGGCTGGCGTTGTTAAATTCAACTCCCCCGCTATCCACAATCTTGACGGTCAGGTTGTTGTCGCCAAGACTCAAGTTGCTGATGCTAACGGGAATGGCAAAAGAGGTAGCAGGCGTGGAAGAGCTTCCCACAATCGCGCCGCTTTTGTACACCGTAGCCGTAGCGTTGCGGTTGGTATTGAAAGAAATGGTGGCGCTGCCGCTGCCGCCCGCGCTACTGGTCGGGTAAGAGGTAAACTGAAGTTGGTTGCGATTTACCATAACTTCACCCCATTGGGAAAAATAGCGGACAAAGTTGTAGCTTAACCAAGTATAGCCGCCGTTGCCCCAATAAGTTCCCCAAGAATTAGCCATTCTGAAAGCGCCCCGGCTGTCATCATAGCCTATTAGGGTAATGGCATGGTTGCCGCGCGATGCCGCTGAACTGCTAAGGCTGTGCGTAACTTGGTAATTATAATCGTTGGTGGCATTATCAAACTCGCTATATACCGGTATAGAAATTACCACCAAATCGCCGTTAGCCAGATGTTCTCTTATTAGGTTTACGTCTATGCCATAAGGATTTCCGTATGTATCATAGGTTTGCCAATAAAGTACCTGACGGCTTGCAGCTTTATAATTGGCGGCATTAGCAAGCTGTCCAGCGGTGGGTTGTAGCAAGTAATTGGATTGGTTATAAGGGAAACTGGATAGGGTATCCGCGCCTTTATCAATCATCAGTTGAAAAGCGTCGCTTATATAAGAACCGGCATCAGCGCCGAAGTTTATTTGGTTATAAATAAAAGCCGGGCTGTATTGGTGAAGCGGGGTGTTGACCGCCCAGTTAAATTTCTTTTCTTCCTGAAAAGTTTTGTAATAGTAGCCAGTAGCCCAAGCTGTGCAGCTACCTTGCGACCCCTGATTGCCGATTGGCGGCATAAGATAGGTATAATCCACACTCGCCGGCAAGTTGCTGCGGACAGCTCTAGGTTTAAGCGGTGGTAGAGCAGCAAGCTCTTTCGGCGATGGAAGCTTGAGTCCGGTGGGATGAAGGGGCGTGGGGTTGACTGCGGGTGTGGCAGCCGGTACCGGAGTAGCGGTTGGCACAGGTATCGAACTATCAGTTTGATTAGGCGGAGGCGGTTGGGTTGTTTGCGCGAAGTTAGGCAACCCGGTTATTTCAGGCGTTAGCGTTGGTTTAGCTTCAACTTGGCTGCTTATCTTGGATTGGTCGGGGAAGGCTGCCCGGCTCAAGGGCGGCGTATCATTTACCCACGAAAAGCAAGCTAAGAGAAATATGCACAAAAAAAACAGGGGGATAAGCCGGAAGCCGGCACGCCTCCCTGAGCGTTTGGTCTTTAGCAACGATAGAAGTTTTCTCATCGGCTTAATCCCCTCTTATATTTGTTTGTTTGCTTCAGTCCCCTTCAACTTATACGATGCAATGGGTGGGTAGGAACTGGAACGCTAAGGCTACGAAGTTCTTTAAGTTGCTTCAGTCCCCTTCAACGAGGCAGTTGAAGAATTTCTAGGATAAATTATATCACAGTCTTTTCAGGTTTAGCAACAAACAATTTATTAATCTAAATTAATACGGGAAGCAATTAATCCATTTCCCATTAAACTTTTGTGCATGCCAACAAGGGCGCATTCCATTTTGGATTTTGGATTGCCGATTTTGGATTGAAGCCCTCTTACCCATACCAAGAGAATTAACCCGTAGGGGCGACGCTGGAGTCGCACTCTCCCCACGATTTGTTCAAATCAAAAATTGTGACGCTTCATATTATATACGCCAATTTGCGATAAAATAGGGCGAGGGATAATTGCGCCCCCCGCCCCATTTCGGCTGTTTATCTTTGGAGAAAAAGCTGTTATTAGGCGGCGCGAATCTCCGCCTCTACTACAACTTTACCGGCTTTCTCGAAATTCAGCGTCACTGACACTTTTTGACCAACGGTGAGCGGTTGCTTAATCCCAAGTAACATGATGTGCAGACCGCCGGGAGCAAGCGTCAGCGTACCGTTCGCGGGAACGGGGGCAGTTTCGGCAAGTACCATCTTGGAATTGACAAAGGTGTGAACTTCCACCGCTTCCGCAATGCTAGATTGACCGCCCAAAAGCTTATCCGCTTCCGCTCCGCTGTTCGTAATGGTCAAAAACATTCCGGTCATTACCATAGAGCTTGCGCCGGGAGTACCCATCGCCGCCATTGTGGTGGCAGCAGCCGTAGTAGCCATACCACCCGCCATTGTGGCGGTACTAGGGAGAACGATATACGCGCCGCTGACCTGAATTTTTCCGGCAGTCGCCGCGGTAGTAGCTCCAGCAGTAGTGGCAACTTTGGCGGTAGAGGCAGCGGTGGTGGGGACAGGAATCGAAGTAGCGGTATTATCGCCGCAAGCAGCCAATATTAAAAGTAATACCATGAAAAATGAACCTGTTTTGAAAAAACTCATCAAAAACCCTCCTACTAACTAAAGGTTATAACAACTTAGCTAGGTTTAATAACATCGATTCACCCCAAAGATTCTTAACCAGTTAAAATTGTATAATTGATTGCCCTTGTTGGCAATAGTTTTTTTCGTTAAACATGGCGGAATAATTCCATCAATCGTGGAGGAATTGCATAGTTACGGGCTTGCGGTTATAATCTTGCGCGATGAAACAACCACATGAACTGTATATGCGAGAGGCGTTGAGCCTGTCGGAGGAGAGCGTTCGTAAGGGCGGGGGTCCGTTCGGGGCGGTTATAGCGCGTGAGGGCGAAATTATCGCGGCTGCCGCAAATTCGGTTACGCTTAGCTGTGACCCCACCGCTCACGCCGAAATTAACGCCATTCGCCAAGCCTGCGCCCGTTTGCAAAGCTATGACCTAGCGGGCTGTATCATCTATACCTCTTGCGAACCCTGCCCCATGTGCTTGGGCGCAATCTATTGGGCGCGACTGGACGCGGTTTATTACGCCAACACCCGCGCCGATGCTCAGGCTATCGGCTTTGACGACTCGTTTATCTATGATGAAATAGCGCGTCCGCTAGAGCAACGCAAAATCCCCCTGAGCCAATTGCTCCGGCAAGAGGGCTTGACGGCTTTCGAGGAATGGCGCATGAAGTCGGACAAAACCGAATATTAGTTGTGGCGCAAATTTCCAGAGAACCGCTGCAAGGTCGAAACCGCTACTAAACCGCTTGCCAATACACAGGCGCTTGCTATCGAGAAAGGCGCTACCCATGTTAACCACCAATACAAATCTACCTCAGTTTTATTAAGCGAACTGCTGGAGAGTGTAGAGAATATCACCAATAGCAGCGTTGGCGCTCCAACCAGCAGCAGCAAAGCGGCTCCGATAGAGGGATGTTTCAGTACCAGCAATGCGCCGATGAGCGCGACCAACGCCGGGATGGGAAATATAATCATATCGTCCCAAGCAATATTCTGCCAGTTATTGTTCCGCAACGCCTCCCCAATAGTCCCGCTGATTTGTACCAGCAGATAAACCAGCGGTATTATTGCGCCGATTAGACCGAGATTTCGAGAGATTTTCAACCGCTTTTCCATATTGTTACCTCCTTCCTACTCTAACCAACGAGTAAATGGAGAATTTGAGCTTCCTATTCCTACCGATTAATTATAACGCTTATCGGTAAAAATTCGGGTTATAGAAAGTAGAAGGGGAGAAAAAAAAGTCGTTGGGTAGTAACCACCGACTTTTAAATAGGATTTAGGGTTCTTTAGGTTATCTGAGCAGCTGAGAATAATCTCAGCTACCCCTATTATACAGCCTAATTAAAAAATCATGTCTAAATATTACCTAAGAATTGCCTAAAGTTATGGTAAACAAAATTTAATGCGAAGGTCTAGCGATAAAGCAGCTTGAAAAGAAAGGTGAGGGTGAGGACTATTAGTAGCGCATCAATGCGGTCTAGCAAGCCGCCATGACCGGGAATGAGCTTGCCCGAATCTTTGGTATCAAAGCGGCGTTTGAACCACGACTCGAACAAATCGCCGCCGATGCCGCCCACCGCCTTTAAAGTATAATATCTTGTGAATAATGATATAAATCAGGTATTTTATTCTGCCGTACTCTTATTTTTGTGCCGTGATTGTGTCCTGTTCGCGCATCAAAATCTATGAGTACATCTCCTTTTCTTAAAGCATCAAGAAAATTATCAAAACTAAATTCCCTTAAGATTTTGAGCTTTTCGTATTGCAGGTATTCAATTCCTTCTAGCTTTTTTGAATTTGCCTGTACATAGAAACAGTTAATTAACTTTGTACCAATAATACTTTTTAAATCACTGAACCCCCAATATGGTTGGGGATTGAGCTCTCCTAGCCCTGTTCTTTGCTCCACGGCTTCTAACCACATAGAATGTTCTAGCGCAACCATAGAAGCATTAAAAGAAATCTCAATTCTTTGGTCTTTATCATTAATTACTACTTTAAAGCCTCTATCACTTGTCGTATTACTGCTAATGGTTTGCCTAAAGCTCATCTCATTTTCGGGATATTTAATACCAGCTTCTTGGTGCCTCCATCCATATTTTGGCAATAAAATATCTGGCACAAATTTTAATGCTCTGGGTGAGGGTTCTATATGTTTTAAGGTAATTAATGAAGTTGTACCAATTCTTTGTCCCTTTAATTCCCATTCTGCCGCATTAGGAATGGGTAGATTATTTTCCTTAATTCCTAATAAATCCTCCAAAGTATTTCCTATACCCCCAACATTTCCTGGTCGAGCATTAGGTATCCATCCCCTATTTTTTATTTCTCTAAGACGCTCAATAAGGTTTTCTTTGGTAAATATGGGTGTTGGCTGTTCCATTTTTAATTTAGCTTTCTCCAAGTAAGAAAATGGGATATTTGATGTTTAAGTATTTCGTTCAGAATTTACTTTATCCTTGACTTGTTCAGGGCGCCAGAAATCCAGAAGATACTCATAAGTAACGCCCATAGTTATATAATTGCTGGGCCAACCGAAGATACCAATATTATTGACGATATTCGTTCTATCCCAAATAATAGTATTCCTTAATTCATATCCTCGCTTTCTCATTTCCTCAACAAGAGCAATATGCAAAGTAATTCGCTCATTTTCCCACCACATATCAGGAATGTTAATTACACAACGACCTTTTGGTCTGAGTAGGGGTAACATACTTTCAAAAATATCACCCATTGCTATAGCCCATTCATCAATAGGTAGAGTTCCTAAATCATTTTCATTTTGCGAGTATTGTTCAACTTTGCCTAGTTGTTCATTTTTTCTTGAACGCATGGACTTGTTTTTCCTGACTCTATTGAGAAGATTGGCATAAGGAGGTGAAGTCCAGATAAGCCCAACTGTACCGGGTTTAAAGTAATTTGATATATTACGGGCATCATCATTTATCGCAATCTGTTGAGTAGCATTTAACAAAGAAGTTTGCATAAGCCGCTCATTACAAAGATCAATATATTTTTGCTGTAAATCGAAGCCTACCGCATTTCTATTAGCGTCCCGAGCAGCGACAAGTGTTGTGCCGCTACCGATGAATGGGTCAATGACCAACTCACCTTCATGAGTGAAAAGCTCAATTACTTTCCTTGCTAGGCTTATTGGGAATGTTGCAGGGTGTTTTTCTTTATCTCTAATGTCTCGTTTCTCGTAGTTGAATTGCCATACTCCTATTTGGCATTTAATCCAATCTTTTGCAGTTAAACAGTTTAATTTATTGGGCGTACAATCACAGTGGCGGTTAAAGCCAATATCTAGTATAGGGGAAATTTCAGCTTTTTCTATTGTCATTAGATTTTATTCCTCTGTTGGTGGGGTTATATATTACTCTTGCATTTTACAACAACTATTCAAATTTAGCGATAAAGCAGCTTGAAAAGAAAGGTGAGGGTGAGGACTATTAGTAGCGCAT
>NZ_JBAXHI010000075.1:0-8420 GCF_037138995.1 Candidatus Chlorohelix sp.
AGCGCTACAATCGCACTGTAGAGGTCAGGGGTTCGAGCCCCCTCACCTCCACCATCAACTAAACATCGCGTTTTGTTGCTTTTTTTCCACCGATAACTTCTTAAATTTCATCGCCTTGCATAAAGCTACGTGCCGCTATTTCAGCGCCTCTGGATATATTGCGCTAGGTTCAGGGCGCGGTAGCGTGGTTAAAGGAAGGGCGATTAGGGGCAGATAAATTGTAAAGGTGGTAAGCCCTTCGCTGCCGGTCAGGGGAAAAGGGTAGTTGAAAGCATAAGTCAGCGGGACGCTTTGTACTTGCACGATGCCTCGATGTGAATCTATCAATTCTTTGGCGATTGCCAAGCCTAGCCCGGTGCTATCGCCCTTCTTTTTGGAACGGGATTTATCCAGCTTATAAAAACGCTCGAATATACGGGGCAATTGGTCGGTAGGAATAAGCGAGCCTGTATTGCTGATTTTGATTTGCGCCCAACAATAGGAGTTGCCGGTCACGGCTATTGTTGCCGGATTGAGTATTGTTTCGTTGCCGGTAAGCCGCAATTCTACTTTTACTTCGCCACCTTCGGGGCTGTATTTGATGGCGTTATCCACAATATTGGTGAAAACCTGCTCAAGTCGGTCTGAATCTCCCCAAGCCATTGGTCCCGGCATTGAATCTTGGGGCAACAGCCTTTCTTTTTGGGGCAACTGATAAGCGTAATCTTGGATGGACGAAACGAGATTTATACCTTTTTTAAGGATGAGCGGCTCGAACTTTGCCAGCACTCGTTCCAGCGTTTTTTTGAGGTCAATTCCACGCCAATTATAGTCAATTTGCCCGGATTCGATTCGGCTCAGGTCGAGTAATTCATCCACAAGACGGCGCATCCGGGCGGCTTCTTCGTTGATGACTTTTAGGGAGTGTTCCAGCATAGGGCGGGTATCTACCGTACCATCTAGCACAGCTTGGGAGAAGCCTTGAATACTGGTGAGGGGGGTTTTTAGTTCGTGGCTAACATTTGCCACAAAATCGCGCACACTTTGTTGAGAGCTAGATACTTCCTCCGCCATCCGATTAAAGCTAATTGCCAAGCGGCTTATTTCGTCTTCGCCCTTTCCGGCTTGTTCTAGGCGATGATTGAAATCTCCCTGCGCGATGGCTTCGCTGGCGTGGGTCATTAGGATGAGAGGGCGGGCAATGTTGCGGGCAATAAAGTAGGCTGCCAAAATTGAGATAAGCACAACAACCAGCGTTACCAACGCTAACCCTCGCAAGAAGGCAGCCCAATCAAACGCTAGTTGCGCTTCCGGCACCGCAAGTATCAAATCGGTTTTTAGTATAATCGGAACACTGATACGATTGTTAGTATTATCCGCAGAGCTTGGGGAGTCACTTATATTCGGACCGGGTAGCGCAAAATACACGTAGTTTACCCCGTTCAAGTTCAGATAGCCCCGATACGCGCTTTGGTCACGGGGGGCGAGGGTGTAGCCCGGAAGTTTGGTGCGGGTTAGGCTGTCGCTATTGTTCGCGGTATCCAGCAGCACATCTCTAGTTTCGTCTATCAGCATAAAACGGGCATCGAAAAGGACGGCAAAATTGCGAATATTTTGAAGATAAGTATTGAGTTGGTAGTTATAATTGGGGGGAGGTAATATTTGTAGTACAATTTCAGCGTTCCGTTGTAGGCGGAGTTCCGCTTTATTGCGTTCGTCCTGTTGGGTTTGTTGCACCACAAACGAAAACAACGCGAGCGCGACTAACAGCGTTAACGCTATTATCAGGATATAACTAATTATAAGTTTGGTACGAAAACCCATCCTACCTTAAGACAACCTCGGTATGGATAATAGTTCAAAAATTACGAGAATATGATAACACCTACAGAGAGTGAAGACAATCCATTTGTCAAAACCGCGCTTGGGGAAATTTTACAGCAAAAACCTCGCCTAACTTTTGCTGAATTTATGGAGTTGGCGTTGTATCATCCCAAGGGCGGTTATTATAACAGCCGTTCTTCGTTGATAGGCGCACGCGGGGATTTTTATACTGCCCCCCAATTGACTCCGGTTTTTGGAGAGCTTATTGCTGTGCAGTTGCAAGAGCTATGGGAGCGATTAGGGCAACCGCCTAACTTTGCGATTGTGGAAATGGGGGCGGGGCAAGGCACGTTGGCGGGAGATATTTTGCGTTATCTAAAGGAAAATGCGCCGCCGCTTTGGGAGAGCTTTAGTTATCGGATTGTCGAAATCAGCCCCATTCTAGCGGAAGCTCAGGCGCATCATATCGGCAAATTGCCGGATGGCGCAGAATTGCTGGAACATGTAGCTTGGGTTGGTTGGGATGAGATAGAGCCAGATAGCGTGATAGGTTGCTTCCTTTCTAACGAATTGGTGGATGCTTTTCCAGTGCATATGGTTTCGGTCAGCAATGGAAAGCTAAACGAAATCTATCTAACCCAAAACGCAGCGGGTGAGTTAGTGGAAGAGGAGGGCGAGCTTTCTACGCCTGCTTTGGAAACCTATTTTAAAGCGTTGGGTTTGGATATGGCGAGCTATGAAGATGGTTATCGCACTGAGGTTAATTTGCAAGCCGCGCCGTGGTTGCGCCGGGTAGTTGGGAAATTGCAGCGGGGTTATATTCTGACAATAGATTACGGCTACGAAGCGAAAAGTCGGTTTCATCCCCGCCGCATGTCCGGTACGCTTCAATGCTATTATCGGCATCAGGTCAGCCATAACCCCTATTTAAATCTGGGGAATCAGGATATAACCGCCCATGTGGATTTCTCAACGCTGCTAAACACGGGCGTAGAATTGGGTTTAGCCACGCCCGGACTGATTTCACAGGCGGAATTTCTGGGCGGGTTAGGGATTGGCGAGCATTTTGTCCAACTGAGCGCGACAACTACAAGCCCCAATGCGGTATTAGCGCAACGCGAAGCTCTTTTAAGGTTGATTAGCCCGAACGAGATGGGCAATTTCAAGGTTTTATTGCATGCAAAAAACGCGCCTTTGGAACCAGCGTTAAGAGGTTGGAGCGCGGGCGTGTAAAAGCTTTTAATCTGCCAAAATTTGCCCGAACTGTTCGCGGGTGAGGCGGAAGGGCAGCCATTCTTCAATGTGGCGTGCGCCCATGCGGCGATAGAAATTCTGGGCGTGGGTATTCCAATCTAGCGCCGTCCATTCCATGCGTCCACATTCGCGTTTTTGGGCTTCTGCCACGCAAAAGCGAAAGAGGTCGTAGCCTACTTTGCTGCCGCGATACTCTTTCAGCACGAATAAATCTTCAAGGTATAGGCTAGGACGCGCTAG
Source organism: Candidatus Chlorohelix sp. (assembly GCF_037138995.1). Taxonomy (NCBI): domain Bacteria; kingdom Bacillati; phylum Chloroflexota; class Chloroflexia; order Candidatus Chloroheliales; family Candidatus Chloroheliaceae; genus Candidatus Chlorohelix; species Candidatus Chlorohelix sp. The sequence goes on from NZ_JBAXHI010000075.1 coordinate 3,298, forward strand.
AAAAGTGGAGTAAGTTTCAAAGATGAAAGCGTAACCCGCAACTACTTCTTCAACTTCTGCCAGAAATATCTCAAAGCGGGGATGCTCCCCGAAAGCGTGGCTAATTAGCCGTTGTTGCGCTTCGGGGTCGGGCGGGGGGAGTTGCTCGAAATCAGCTAAAGCTTTTATGAGGGTAAGAATTGTTTCGGCATCGGCGGGCGTGGCGTTACGAATACGGTTTCGGGTTGAATTGGCTGTCATGGGTTGTCCTTTTAGGGGTATAATGCTGCTACTTTTTACCGATTAAATTTCAGGAGCATATTAACATGAATAATCCGCAAGGTGAAAATAGATTTACAAACCGCTTGATAAATGAAACTAGCCCTTACTTGTTGCAACACGCGCATAATCCGGTGGATTGGTATGCGTGGGGCGAGGAGGCTTTTGCTAAAGCGCGTGCCGAAAATAAGCCCGTGTTGCTTTCGGTAGGTTATTCCGCTTGTCATTGGTGCCATGTGATGGAGCGAGAGTCTTTTGAAAATGAAGAAATCGCCGCGCTTATGAATGAGAACTTCGTGAATATCAAAGTTGACCGCGAAGAACGCCCGGATATAGATTCCATCTATATGGAAGCGGTTAACGCCCTGACTGGAAGGGGCGGCTGGCCTATGACCGTTTTTCTTACGCCGGAGGGCGCTCCTTTTTACGGCGGTACTTACTTTCCGCCCGATAATCGCTATAGCGGCATGGCTAGTTTCCCGCAGATACTTAACACGCTCTCAGAGGTTTTCCGAGAGCAGCCCGAAGATGTTGCGAATAACGCCGCGCAGCTAAAAGAAATGTTGAACAGCAGTTTGTCTGAACGGGGCGTGCCGACAACGGGTGAGCTTAACCGCGCTTTGCTCAATTCTGCCACCGAGAATTTAACCGCGCAGTTTGATACGAAAAAGGGGGGATTTGGGACTGCCCCGAAATTCCCGCAAGTTTCCGCGCTCGATTATGTTTTGAAAAGTTGGCGGCGTACCCATAGTTACAAAACGCTGGAAAACCTGTTGCTTACGCTTGACCGGATGGCTATGGGCGGGCTGTATGACCAATTGGGCGGGGGCTTTCACCGCTATTCCACCGATGCCGATTGGTTAGCGCCACACTTTGAAAAGATGCTGTACGATAATTCGCAATTGAGCCTACTTTATCTTGACGCTTTCCTCGCTACCGGACGCGGCTTTTATCGCCAGATAGCAGAGCATATCCTCGACTATATTCAGCGCGAGATGACTTATCCAGAAGGCGGTTTCTACAGTACGCAAGATGCCGATAGCGAGGGCGAAGAAGGTAAATTTTTCGTTTGGAGTAAGCGCGAGATTGAGGAAGTTTTAGGGGTAGCAGATGCCGCCGTTATTTGCCGCTTCTACAATGTCAGTGAGCGTGGCAATTGGGAAGGGCATAATATTCTGCATGTGACAAGCCCACTGCAACAGATAGCCAAAGAACTTGGTAAAAGTGAGGATGCCCTTGAATGGATTCTTGGGCAGAGCCTTGACAGGTTATTTGAGGCGCGAGAGCAGCGCGTTAAACCGGGTAGGGATGAAAAAATCCTGACTTCTTGGAATGGGCTGATGCTTAAGTCTTTTGCGGTAGCGGGTCGCGTGTTGGATAATCCCGCTTATATCCAAATCGCTAAAAATAACGCTGAGTTTGTATTGAAATATCTGAAGAAAGAGGGGCGTTTGCTGCGGACTTTCAAGGATGACGCAAAGGGCAAGCAAGCCCGCTTGAACGGCTTCTTGGAAGATTACGCCTTTTTTGCCGATGGGTTATTAGCTCTCTACGAAGCTACTTTTGACCTGCGTTGGCTGGATGAGGCAAATTATATTGCGGGGGTAATGCTGGAACAGTTCTGGGATGAAACTATCATGGGCTTTTATGATACGTCACTCGACCATGAGCAGTTAGTAACTCGCCCCCGCAATTATATGGATAATGCTACTCCTTGCGGAAATTCGGTTGCGGTGGAAGTTTTGTTGAAGCTGGCATTGTTTACAGGGCAAGAGCGTTATCGCGAAACGGCGGTAAGCGCGTTGGAAAATGTCGCCGGATTGATGCCGCACCAACCGCTTGGTTTTGGGCGGTGGTTGTCTGCCGCTAACTTTTATCTGGATGCTGCAAAAGAAATTGTGCTTGTGGGTGAGCCGGATGCGCCGGATACAAAGGCTTTGCTTCAGGTGATTTATAACGCTTACAACCCCAACAAAGTAGTTATGCTACTCTCGCCGGGATTTGACCCGCAAGTTGTGGCGCGGTATCCGCTTCTGGAAGACCGCAAAATGCTGGAAGGCAAGGCTACCGCGTATGTGTGCCAAAACTTCGCGTGTCAGCGTCCGGTTACAACGCCCGAAGAATTGGCAGAACAATTGGGCGTGGCTTTATCCTGAAAGGGATGGGGGTGGTGGCAACGGGCGAAGGGCGTATTCAAATACGCCCCTACGGGAACGGGTTCTGTAGGAGCAACCTCCGTGTTGCGATAAATTCCTCAGTTCAAGGGTTTTGGGCGTTCGCCTAAAGTAAGTTGCAAGGTGAGTGAATCTTTACCCCGCTGGACTGTAAGGTTAATAGTGTCATTCGGTTTATATTTTAATATAGCGGTTACAAGCGGGTTCAGGTCGTTTAGCGGTTCTCCATTGATGGCAGTAATAATGTCGTTATCTTTCAAACCGGCTTTATCGGCAGGACCACCCGCAACTATTCCGGGCTGTCTTCCGCTAGGGCTGACCCATGCGCCTTCTATTTCAGGAATGCTGATACCCGATAGCGTTGTTCCGGCAATTGCAGGGGTTATCATCTGGTAACGTATCCCGAAATAGGGCTTGGATGCCGTTCCTTTGGTGATTAACTGCTCCGAAATCATTGCGGCAACATTGCCGGGTATGGAGAAGCCCAAGCCCTCTGCTACATCGTTTGCGCTTGTCGAGCTTCCGCCGCTGTTGACGCTGCGTACTACCGCTGTATTAATCCCTATGATTTCGCCCTTGAGGTTTAGCAAGGGACCCCCGCTGTTGCCGTGATTAATAGACGCATCGGTTTGAATATAAACATTTGGGGAGGTATCGCCGGGGATGGTGCGGTTAAGCCCGCTAACAACGCCCTTTGTTACCGAATTGCGGAAGTCTCCAAGGGCTGCGCCGATGGCAATAACCGTTTCCCCGATTTCCACTTTGCTAGAATCGCCGAATTTCAGGACGGCAGGCGTTTTAACATCTACCTTTAAGACGGCAATATCGCCATCCTCATCTATTCCTACCAGTTGGGCGGCGGCGACTTTCTGCCCGTTGTTGAAAGCCACGCTGATACCCTGCGCTCCGCTAACCACATGCGCGTTTGTAAGGATATAGCCGTTTTCGCTGATTATTGCGCCGCTTCCGGTACCAACGGTAAATTGGCTACCTGTAGTAGTGCGGGTGGCTTTGGTATAAACGGTTACAACGGCAGGGTTGGCGCGTTTTACTACGCTTACTACTGAGTTACTTTCAATTTGGTCTGCGCTTAGTGCCTGAGTTGTTGGGACAGCAGCAACGGCAGTGGTAGTAGGCTTGTTAGAATTTGTAGTTGCAGCAACGGCAACCGTTTGGTTTGGAACCGAAGTTGCCGTAACAGGTGCGACAGTAGCAGTAGTAGAATTACTATCACTGCAGGCGGATAAAGCTAGACTCAATAGAAAAAAAGACAGTAATAGAGCAGAAATCTTATGTTGGTACATAGTTAGCGCCTTCCCAAAGTTTAAAGCAAAAATGACCGAATTATCAAACCCGGTCATCTCCAGAAAATCTATATAAAACCGGCGATGCCGGGGGGAATTTTCAAGCCCAAGGGGCTTTTGCACATCTATATTAAAGAGCTTAACTAGCTTCTTACTTTGTTATTATCTCATTAATTTGCTAATAAAGTGTTCTAAAATTGTAAAAATATGGTAAATAGAAGCTGAGATTCAAAACTTGTCATAGCTGATGTATAATAGTTGAAATGCTCATGGCTATCCTGAAAAGGGGAGATTTTAGATTAATTTGGGACTTCCGGCACAATGGTTACTTATGCAAGAAGCATTTTAACGCCGGGTAACAGCTAAGAACGGGAACAATTATGGATTTCAACCCTTATAAGATTTTGAAAGTTGACCCTACCGCGGACGATGAGGTTATTTCGGCAGCGTATCGAGCATTAAGCAAAAAGTATCACCCTGATTTGAATAAATCTGCGGAGGCGCAAACCCAAATGCAGCAGGTGAATCGCGCCTACGAAATGATAAAAGATGCCGCTTCTCGCGCTAAAGTTGATGCGGAGCTTGCCCGTAAGAGTTCTTCCAATAGTGGTAGTGGGCAGGGGACGCGCCCTTCTTATACGCAACCCAATTACAGCCCCTCTCCAAATTATGGAACCGGCGGGTTTCAGCGTAATCAGCCGGTTAGTAAAGGGGCAGAGCGCGTTTATGTTGGTACTCCCGATGACAATACTTTTTATCTGTACCAGAAAAGGTTGGTAGATGATAAGGAGCATAAATTGCTTCGTATCGGGGTGTATCACGACAAGCTATTCGGGAAAATTTGTAATATCAATGCTACTGCGCCGGATGCGAGCGGTAAAATTAGCAGCGGTTCGGTTTTTATTCAATCGTTAGAGATGTTTGACCTGACCGATGCCTTAACCGAAGCGTTGGATGCGATGGAAAAGCCGCTCTTTCCCATTGAAACCAATAGCGACCATAATGTGTTTTATCGCCGCCAAATCAACGGGCTTAACAGCACTTATCTGGTTTTGGAAGTAATTAAGCGGTTGAAAGCAGATGCTAAGATTGCTTTGTTTTTGATAGGCGAGCGGCGGGGTGATGGGGTAGTATCTTCTCAGACTCAGGCGCAGTTAAAACAATTGCAGAAAATATTTACTGAGGCTTTTACCACAATGCGCTAAGAAAAGGGGAAGCAATACCCCCTCATTTGGCTGACTTTGCAAAAGCCCTGCATCTAATATAAAACCCCCTTCCTAATGAGGGAGGGGGAGTTTGTACTCATAATGCTTTGTTCTGCAACTGGCTTACTTCAAGTTTACATTGATAGAGAGAACGAAAGCTACCAGATTGTTGAGGTCAGTGT
>NZ_JBAXHI010000076.1:0-8361 GCF_037138995.1 Candidatus Chlorohelix sp.
GTCAAAGGGGAAAGGTAAAGGGGATTTCCGAAAGCGCGAAGCGCCGCCCGAAAAATTGGGGGGGTGAGGGCAAGGGGTTAAAACCCCTTGTCTCTGCTGCGCCACCGAACGAGGGCGCAATCGAGGGCAAGAGCAACTTGTAACAATCCTGAATATCCAACCTTCCTTTAATTATTAATCTATAGCAATAATGTTATACTTATAGTTGTTTATTGGGGGATTTCTTCTTTATAAGGGGATTAGCAAGGCAATAGCCATATGACTCTGGAACGAATTCGCATACTAATAATTGGGCATGATCGTGACGAAATAATTCAAGCTTTTTCTGATACAAGCTTATTTAAAAATATCCGCTTTGAATTGGTCATAGCTTCTGACCTGACCAGCGCAATACTGCTTTTGAATAGTAATAACTCCGACATAGCAATCCTGAGTAACCCTTCACAATCTTCAGAGGAGCTTAAAGCTGGCATCAAAAAACTGCACCAAAGTAACAGCAATCTGCCTGTGATAGTTATTCTCGATAATGCAGAGGAAACTCTCGTAGAATCAGTTTTAGAGGGCGGCGCGAAAGATTATTTGGTGCGAGGACAGATTGATAGTAATATCCTTAGAAGAGTGTTCGGCGCGTTTTGGCATATGGATGGCACCAACCGCGAAACTTTATCGGCAACAAGAGAAACTAAAGAGTTTGAAAGGCTTTCCACCCCACCCGGCACCAAGGTAACAGCACAGGCTTTCGGGGTGCCTGCTCTTACGGAAAGTGCCACCACTACCTTTTCTACACTAATACAGGATTACTCCAGAATACTCCATGAAGCGGTTGAATCGCAGATTTTCAAGGTGAATTACACTATTTCTGAAAATTTGCGCGTTATAGCCGATCAATTGGGTTTTTTGAAAGCGGGTCCCCGGGATGTTGTGCTACTACACCAGCAAGCTTTAAAGGCAGCGGTGGCAAGCCGAACACTCGAACAAACAAATATATATGCAGAAGAAGGTCGTTATCTCTTATTAGAATTAATGGGACATTTAGTGTCCTATTATCGCAATTATTATTTATATGAGACTAGAAATCAATCCTTAGTAAATGGACGCGAGCCGGGAGTTAAATAATGAGCAAGTATTTGCTTAAACTATACATCACTGGTCATACTTCTAAATCCGAACGCGCCATCTCAAATCTTTATCAGATCTGTGACGAAATTATTCCGGGTCAATATGAGATAACCATTGTTGATGTTTTGGAACGACCTAATCTAGCGGAAGAAGATAAAATTATAGCCACCCCTACACTGGTTAAGCAAGTACCTCCTCCAGCGCGGCGCGTAATAGGAGATTTAACTGACAAGAATAAAGTTATTGCAGGTCTCGACCTCCATGTAGCAGGAGAGGAAAGGGTAAAGGAGTAGATGATGGCTGCTAGTAGCGCTCTTCCATTAATAGAGAAGCTTAAAACTGGAATAGAGGGGTTTGACTTCATCGCTAATGGGGGAATACCAAAGGATCGAACCACGCTTATAACCGGCACTGCCGGAAGCGCGAAAACTATTTTTGCCGCCCAATTTCTAGCGGAAGGTATTCATAAATACAATGAAAACGGGGTCTTTGTAACTTTTGAAGAATCTCCCCATGATATTCGACAGAATATAGAAGCAATCGGCTGGGATATAACAACTTGGGAGAAAGAAGGAAAATGGGTTTTTGTAGATGCTTCGCCAGAACCGGGGGCAGATGCCATTATCGCGGGCAATTATGACCTCGGCGCGTTGTTGGCACGCATCGAAAGCGCGGTAAACCGGGTGCAAGCCACGCGAATATCAATGGATTCGTTGGGAGCAATCTTTTCTCAGTTTAATGATAACAGCCTGATTAGAAATGAATTATTTAGAATAGCCTCCGCCATGAAAAAAATGAAAGTAACGGCTATCCTAACGGCGGAGCGGATTCATGAATATGGCGAAATTGCCCGCTATGGAGTGGAGGAATTTGTCGCAGATAACGTAATTATCTTGCGTAATGTGCTAGAAGAAGAAAAACGCCGGCGCACCATTGAGATTCTAAAGTTCAGAGGCACAACCCATCAAAAGGGCGAATATCCTTTTACTATAATACCCAACGCCGGAATTATGATTGTGCCGCTATCCGCAATGGAATTAAAACAGCGGTCTTCTAATATGCGGATTAGCTCCGGCATTTCTGAATTGGATAATATGTGTGGGGGCGGCTTCTTCAGAGATTCGATATTATTGGTTTCTGGCGCAACCGGAACAGGAAAAACCCTCGTTAGCACCCAATTTATTCATGGCGGGGCAATAAACAAGGAACGCTGCTTGCTCTTCGCCTTTGAAGAAAGCCGCGAGCAATTGTTCAGGAATGCCACCGGTTGGGGCATGAACTATGACCAACTTGAAAAGGATGGGCTACTAAAAGTAGTGTGCGAATATCCCGAAACTGCCGGGCTGGAAGACCATCTTATCAAAATGAAAATGATTATCGAGGATTTCAACCCGAATCGAGTAGCAATTGATAGCTTATCCGCGCTAGAGCGGGTTTCAACTATGCGCGGCTTTCGCGAATTTGTAATCGGGTTGACCGCCTTTATCAAGCATCAAGAGATTGCCGGGCTGTTTACCGCTACCACCCCTACCCTGCTAGGCGGTTCTTCTGTAACAGAAGCGCATATCTCAACCATAACGGACTCTATCATTCTGCTACGCTACGTTGAAATGTTTGGTGAGATGCGCCGGGGTTTGACCGTCTTAAAAATGCGCGGTTCGGCGCATGATAAAGACATTCGGGAGTTCACAATTGATGGTTCGGGCATGCACATCGGTAAGCCTTTCCGCAATATTACCGGCATTATTGCAGGAAATCCTATCCATGTAAGCGCCGGAGAAGTTGAGCGTTTAGGCGGATTGTTTCAGGATTAAATATACAGACTAGCAGATAAAATAATGAGTAATAGTAAAGTTGAACTAGAGCAACGCCAACTAGAATTGCTTGCCAGTGAGAATCGTTTCAAGAACATTATAAACAAGCTTCTGAATGCAATTTTAGTAATTGACCTCGAGGGCTTCGTTAGGTTTGCAAATCCTCAAGCTGAAAAGCTTTTTGGTCGCCCACTCTCGGAGATAGTCAGCCTTCCTTTCGGTTTTCCGGTATTTTCGGGCGATACCACCGAAATTGATATTCTGATAAAAAATGGTACGCAAACTACCGCCGAATTGAATATTATTGATACGGAATGGGAAGGAAGCCCCGCCTACCTAGCAATAATGACCGATATTACTGAAAAGAAGGTTGCCGAAAAGAAAATAAAGTTCCAAGCCTCGCTGCTAGATAATGTGCATACCGCAGTGTTAGCCACCGATAGCCAATACAAGATAATATACTGTAACAAGTTTGCCGAAGAATTTTACGAGTTGCCGGGTAAAGAGCTTCAAGAAAGCTATCTATTTGAGCTTTTGCATCTGGGCAAGAGTGCAATTCGCCAAGAAATTGAGCAATCTGACAATTGGGAAGGTGAACTGGAAAGAAAAAGAAATGATGGGATTATAATCCCGGCTTATACAACATTTTCCAATGTGAAAGACTCCAATGCTTTCTTGGGGACATTATGTATTGCACTCGATTTGAGCGAACGCAAGTTTGCCGAAAAGCTGGTAAGCCACCTTGCCGCTTTTCCACGCTTTAACCCTAACCCTGTATTTGAATTTACCTCGAAAGGGCATCTATCATACTATAATGAAGCGGCTGAGAAATTAACCGAAGAACTGCACAAAAAGCATCCCTCTGAAATATTACCGCCGGAATGGCAAAATATCATATTTAATTGCTTGAAAACCAATGAGCCTAAAATCGCGTCAGAACATATTGTAACCGGAAAAACTTTCACTTGGTCATTTTTCCCTATTGCCGAAATACATCTGGTACATGCCTATGCCTTCGATATAACCGAAAGGTTAAATCTTGAAAATCAATTGCGCCAAGCTCAAAAAATGGAGTCGGTGGGGCAATTAGCCGGTGGGGTAGCGCATGATTTTAATAACATCTTGACGGCAATCGAGGGCTATACCGACATCATTTTAGATACGCAAAAGCTGGATTCGGATGGAGTCGACTACCTGAATCAAATTTCACAGGCAGCCAACCGTGCCTCTAACCTCACCCAACAATTGCTGGCTTTCCGCCGCCGTCAGGTAATGAAAACCTCTTTGCTCGACCTAAACGATGTTATAGAGCAAATAAGCAAGATACTACGGCGCGTAATAGGGGAAAATATTACCTTGCGGGTAAATTATTTTCCAAACTTGCCATCGATTCGAGGGGATGAGGGCATGCTCCAGCAGGTTTTGCTAAATTTGGCGATTAATGCGCGGGATGCTATGCTAAATGGCGGGCAGTTGATAATGACAACCTCCCTAGTTACAATAGACCCTCTGTATGCTAATTATAATCTTGAAGCCCAAGTGGGCAAGCATGTTTGCCTAAGCGTGAGCGATACTGGAAGCGGTATCAGCGAGGAAATTCTGCCGCATATATTTGAACCATTTTACACCACCAAAGAGCCGGGAAAAGGTACGGGGCTAGGCTTATCAACCGTGTATGGCATCATAAAACAACATAAGGGTTGGATACAAGTTCACAACACGCCGGATGAAGGCGCTACTTTCCAGATTTATATTCCAACTGTTGATGAAATTGCTCCAATAAAAGAAAAAGTAATAGATAACGCCCCAATAAAAGGCGGAACTGAAACTATTCTTATAGTTGAAGATGAATCCTCTTTACTGACGCTGGTTAAAAGAAGTTTAATAAAGCTAGGGTATAATATCCTTGAAGCCCAAAATGCAACAAACGCCTTGAAGTTGTGGGAAAAACATGGGCAAAATATAAATTTGATACTGACCGATATAGTTATGCCGGGTGGCATGAGTGGAATAGAACTGGTAGAAAAAATCCGTCAGTCTGACAAAAATATGAAAGTAGTCTTAACTAGCGGGTATAGCGTTGACCTGATTTACAATTCTGAAAATTTCGATAGTAACACACAACTTCTTTCCAAACCCTACTCTTTCAAAGCGCTGGCAAGAATAGTCCGGGCAATTCTGGATAAGTGAGATTACGCCCGAAAAGAAACGCAAACTACAGGCGTTTCTATTTTTGTGCGGCATAATAAGGCTGATAAACGAATCATACCCCCGCAAAGGGCAGAGGAAAGGCTTGGCATGAAAAGCATTGTGATTACGGGCAGCAGCAAAGGCATCGGTTACGGGTTGGCGCAGGAATTTCTCAAGCAAGGGCAGCGCGTTACTATCAGCGCACATATTCCGGCAGAAGTAGCCGAAGCAGAGAAAAGTTTGGCAGCGCGGTTCGGGGCGGCGCGGGTTAAGAGCCATGTGTGCAATGTGAGCGACCCGGCGCAACTTCAATCGCTGTGGGATGCTGCCGTCAAAAACTATGGCAAGGTGGACATCTGGATTAACAACGCTGGGAGAGGCTATCCCCGCGAGTTTTTCTGGGATGTGCCAACCGAGACCATCGAAGCGATAATTCGTACCAACTTGTTAGGCGAGATGTTCGGCTCGAAAGTGGCATTTAAGGGGATGTTGGCGCAAGGCTCAGGGCAGATTTACAACATGATGGGCATGGGCGATAGCGGACCGGTTGTGCCAAAAACGATTATCTACGCCTCCAGCAAAGCGGGCGTATCCTATTTTACCAAAGGGCTAATCAAAGAAGCTACCAAAACGCCGGTGCAAGTGTGCTACCTGAGTCCCGGCATTGTGGTCACGGATTTGATGCAACCGGGCTTGGAAGGGGAAGGCTCGGAGAAAGCGCGGAAGTTCTTCAATATAATGGGCGATAGGGTAGAAACGGTTACGCCGTGGTTGGTCAAGCAAATGCTGGCAAATCAGAAGCACGGCGCATACATTAACTGGCTACCCAATCGCAAGCTGGTATGGCGAATAGTACGCGCCCCCTTCACTCACCGCAATATCTACGTTCCCTCGCAAAGCGCCTAACCAACCTCATTTAGATAAACGGCAAGGGGTATAAGCCCCTTGTTTAGCTCAAGTTTTTCTCCACTACAACCATATTTTCGCCATTAATTGTATGATAAAATGAGTATTAGCAAATTTGAGACAAAAACCAAGCACAGGATAAGCATGTCTTTAGCGCCCTATACAAGAAACTCAGACAACACCCGCTAGGTCTTGTTCAATCAAGACTCAATATTGAAGCTCGTTCAAGAACAAGTCGCTTACCTTGGCGAGGTCAATTTTCACCAGAACTAATCGAATATTTGATGGAAACAGTTTGCCCGGAAGAGGATGTATTTTTGGATCCCTTTTGGGGAAGGCATATGTGGCAGCAGTTCTACTGGGTATGAATAACGGTAATATTCTTGATTCTATTTCCTTTTGCATGTGAAATAAAGACAAACCTAGATAAAACAATGTTTCAAGAAGCATCACAGACAGCAGGAGAATTGAAACGAGCAGTGCCAGGTTCGCGCTATATATTACTTTGCGAATACCTAGATATGATGCCAATCACAACAAAACTCACTTCAATTTGCGCCACCCATCGAGGGCGACATCGGAATGCGCCCCCTACGGGTTAATTCTCTTGGTTTGTGTCCTTTGTGCCTTTGTGGCGCTACTCCCGACCAAAATCGGCAATCCAAAATGAGACGATGAGTGGCTATTTTACCGCTACCCCCGCCAGCGAGACGTTATTTAACACGTAGCTCTCGCCCTGCCGGTATGCTTGCAAGTCTTGGCGAGTTTGCGCCACCAATTGTTGCATCACTTCGGGCGGTTGCTTGGCAAGGGAGACGGTGGTTATTCCCGCCGCATCCAAAAAGCCCTGCCAATATTCCTCTGCCCCCGCTACGGTCAGGCTGGCGTTAAGCCGCTCCACTCGCGCCTCCCCGAAGCCGCACGCATGCAACAACCCTTCCACTACGCCCGACGCGCCAAAGCGAAACATAGAAGGACGCTCTACGCGAGGCGGCGGAAATTGGCGCGTTATTGCCAGCAACGCCAAGCGCAAGAAATCCACCTCATGTTCTTCGCCCCACACCGTTACTGCCACACGTCCGCCCGGTTTCAGCACGCGCCATGCCTCTTGCAACGCCTTTTCAGGATGCGGAAAGTGCATCAGCCCCAGCCCAATCAGGACGGCATCGAAGCTCTCGTCTGCTGCTGCCAAATGCTCGGCATCCATCACCGCAAAGCTGATGTTTTCCAGCCCTTCGCCCTTTGCCCGTTTGCGCCCGATTTCCAACGCTTGTTCCGCAATGTCAATGCCAATAATCGCGCCCTGTTCCCCCACTTTTCGGGCAGCGTAGCGCGATACCAGCCCGGGTCCGCATGCCACATCTAGCACGCGCCCGCCCGTTTCCAGCCGCGCCAGTTCTACCATCCGCTCTAACGCGCCTCGGTTCACCTCAACCCCGCGCTCGTAACGCTCTGCCACCAGATTAAAGCCCGCCCGCTCTTGTTGCTTGAAACGTTTGGGGTCGAAACTTGCTTTTTCCGCGCTCACTTTAGCCTGCTTTCTCGCTTGTTATCGGTTTCTGCTTGATTTCGGTTATGGCAACGGTGCAACGAGAAACGCATACCAACCGCCGCTTTTCATCGTAGATTTTAATATCCCACACTTGCGAACTGCGCCCCCGATGCAGCGGTGTTGCCTCGCCTGTTACCATCCCATCCCCGATGGGGCGCAGGTGGTTAGCGTTGATTTCCTGCCCCACCGCTACATGGGTGGTGCGATCTGGCAGGTTTAGCCACGCCCCCAATGATGCCAGCGATTCGGCAAGCGCCACATTCGCGCCCCCATGCAACAAGCCAAACGGCTGATGGTTTTTGGAGTTGACTTGCATCGTGCCGACCATTTTCTCCGGGCTGGCTTCGACAATCTCAATATCAAGCGAGCCGTGCAGCGTATTATCCTTATATTGCTGGTTGATTAACTTCGCTGCTTCGTACTTATCCTCTGGAAGTTGCACCACATATCCCCCTTGTCATATAACAAGCGTTAGATTTTTACATGCCTCATAAATATAACAACCGTTATATTATAGAATCCGGCTAACAGGTTCAATTGCGAACACATGTTAAACCAACATATCCCCAATAGTAGAATCGGGAAAACCACTCTTTTGCTTCGGCAAGCGGTTGAAACCCCTTGTATTAATTCGCTGCCCATCGCATTATGGCAACGAGAATTATAAGCCTTTCCGCCCTGAAGGAAAAGCGGAATCGGCAAGCCAATGATAGGGACATATCCCCGTTTGTAATGGTTGGTAGGAGCGCATTCCGATGCGCCCTCGTTCGGTTGGCGCAA